>JBBSDR010000468.1:0-5923 GCA_038240465.1 Gemmatales bacterium | reverse complement strand
GTCGCGGCCCTCGCGCGGTTTTCCTCTTTGTTGCGGCTTACCGGACCACTCGCTAAGCCGCAAGCGGCAAGACACAAATCACTTCCTGACGATCTGCACTATGAGAGAGGCCACCAGCGAGAGCAGCGCCGCGATGAGCAAGTAAGTCATCATCCAGAGCTTGCGATCCAGTTCCTCGATCCGCTTTTCCAGAGCGAGGCGGTCTTCCTGACGCACCTTATCAATCCGGGCGACATCGGATCGGGTGTTGTCCACGCGCTCCACGATCACCGCGACAGTGCGGTTCATTTCCTGAACGAGGTCGGCATTCGCGGCGAGCTGATCGAGCACGACGCTTTGTTCAATGGTGACTCGTTCGAGTTCGCGGATCGCCTCGGTGTTAGTCCTGGCCATGTCCACTCCTCTCGACTTCCTGAAGGATCTCGCGCACCCGCTTGAGAAGGAGTTTGTTCCGGCGGGACATCAGTTTGTTCCAGATGCTGCGGAGGAGACCCTGCACCCAGTTGTCAGTTTCCTTGAGCAGATCGTCGAGGCGCAAGCGGCCCGCAACGGTTGCTTTGTCCGTCTGTTCTTCCCAGAATAACTCCAGTTCGACGCCTGCCGGATCATCGGGAATGCTCCGCCAGTGACTCGAGACTGCTTCCGGATCGGTCGTGGCGATCGGTTCGAGCAGTTTTATGGCTCGTTTGACACCGGTTGCCAGCGACGGATCATTCATCAGGATGGGATCGACGGTTGTTTTCACGGTATCAACTCCTTCAGCCTTGAGTGCTTTGCAGGATACCATAATCCGCCGCGATGGACAATGTGTTGGGGCCGTTCGGTGGCATTACTCTGGCTTTTCGTTGTCGCCTTCCGCTCGCGCCACCATATCCATCAACAAGCCCACCTCCTCACGGCTGCCGACGACAAGAGGCGTGCGCTGATGCAGCGCCTTTGGCTCGATGTCGAGGATGCGGCGCCGGCCATCGGTCGCGCGGCCGCCCGCCTGCTCGGCCAGGAACGCAATCGGATTCGCCTCGTAGAGCAGTCGCAGCTTGCCGCCAGCATGCTGTTTCGTCGGTGGATAGAGGAAGATGCCGCCCTTCAAGAGCGTCCGGTGAAAATCCGCGACCAGAGAGCCGATGTAGCGCGACGAGTAGGTGCGTCCCGCCGAGCCGGAACGCAAGAGCACGAGATAGCGGCGATAAACTTCGGGAAAGCTGTCGGCATTGGCCTCGTTCACCGAATAGTAGGTGCCGTGAGCCGGCATCTTCACGTCGGGATGGCTGATGACAAAGGCCCCGATTGACGGGTCGAGCGTGAAGCCGTGAACGCCGTGTCCGGCCGTGTAGACCAGCACGGTCGAGGAGCCATAGACGACGTAGCCGGCGGCGACCTGCCTGTGTCCGGCCTACAGCACGTCGATGAGCGGATCGCGAGTGCCGGTCCAGTCGGTATCGCGGCGCAGAATCGAGAAGATGGTGCCGACCGAGACGTTGACGTCGATGTTGCTGGAACCGTCGAGCGGATCGAAGACGACGACATAGCGGCCCTGTTCGCGGTCGCGTTCGACGACGATGGGCGAGTCGTTCTCCTCGGAGGCCATCACGGCGACATTGCCGCGATTGCCCAGGCAGTGCAGGAGGGCCATGTTGGCGATGACGTCGAGTTTCTGCTGCACCTCACCCTGCACGTTGACGGCCCCGCCCGCCGAGCCGAGGATGTCGGTCAGGCCGGCGCGGCGCACCCGGCTCTCGACAATCTTCGACGCCAGGGTGATGCCCGAGAGCAGCCAGGAGAACTCGCCGCTGGCGTTGGGATACAGCCGCCGCTGCTGTTCGAGGATGTGCTGCTGAACGGTGATCAGCGGAGTGGTGGACATGACGGCTCCTCATCGTTCTCGGGGACCACCTGGCTTTGCCTTGAGCCAGCGCTGCTGCGCCCTCGCGAGTAGCTCCTCTTCCTTGTTACTGTCCCATTCCTTCTTCCCGGTCAGGCAGGCCTGCACGCGCGACAAATACGCGGCCCAGTGGCGGAAATACTCGCGGCCCGCCAGACGATATTCCTCGAAGGCGGGAGTGGCAAATGACGATGTATTGCTCAATTGGTCCTCAGCCTCCATAGCTCGCCGAATCTGGGCCGGCAACCTGTCGAGAGCCGCTTTCACACCGTCTTCATCACGTCGCTCCGGCAGGATGCCGATGAGCAGTGGGCGAAGCGTATCGCGGCTGAACCTGAGAATTTCCCGGTCGGTTTCCTGGATAGGGGGGGCTAACTGCCGCATCCGGTCTCGCTCGGTGTCTTCCATCTTCCCTTGCCAGAGCGGATCGCGGGCGGCCATCTCTTTCAGCCCGAGGACGCACACGATCGGAACGGCGATCAGCCCGACGACGGCCAGTCGCGATATCAGGGCATTGCCGAAGCGCTGGTAATGCAGCAGCACGGCGACTACGAGTCCCACAACAGCGCCGCCGAAATGGGCGGCCCCGCTCACGCGCGGCAGCAGGCTCACGCCGATGATGAGGACGCCATTGATGAGCAAGCCGCGCAGCTGGCTGCGGACAAGGCGGCGCGGCAGATGATTGCGATTGAGGATCAGCCAGGCCGCCTCCGCCGCGAGCAAGCCGCACAGGCCGCCCGATGCGCCGCCGACGGCGGGGGCCGCTATCATCGCCGCGCAACTTCCACCCAGCAGGGCCAGCAAGTAGAGAACCAGGTAGCGCCATCGCCCCCATATCCATTCGGTGTCCGCGCCGAGGATCCGCAGCGCGTACATGTTCATGACCAAATGCAGCAGGCCGATGTGAACGAAACCGCATGTGAGCAGACGCCACCAGCGGCCGTGGGCTACATCTTCGCGCGACAGCATGCCGGTGTCGCGCAAAATGTCCGTGACGGCGACCGCCGCGCGGCCCTGGGCCGCCATCGGGTTGAGAAAATCGCCGAACACCTGCTGCCGGGAGGCGAGGTAACATCCCCAGGCGAAGACGGCGATGTTGAGCCAGAACAGGACGCGATTGACAAGCGGTTTGCCCGGAGTGCGGAACATCTCGCGGACGGTGCGGCGCTGGGGCGAATCGGGTTGCGAAAAGTCGAGGCGCTCGTCCTCGATAAAACGAGCGCTCGCTTGCGGGTCATTCGCCAGTTCGACGCCGCGCGGTGTGAGCGTGAAGCCGGTGACTTCGTTCTGCTCGTCCAGCATCATCGTGAGAACGCCCGTCCGGCACAGGCTGTCGAGGCAGAAGATGATGTCATCGCGCGACTCGGACCGGGTCAGAAGCAAGGAGCCGGGATGCCAGGGTTCCGGCGCGACGGCGGCGCAGGCTCGCAGGATGTCGCCGACGAGGGTGGAGGCCGACTCGGTCATGAAGTCTCCTTCGGCGCTGTCTGCCGAAGGTGCGAACACGACAGCGATCGAAGCTCGGTGTGGAATCGAACCGCTGTTGATGATGGACGATTCGGCGGAGATTTGCAATGAGTTTGTTCGCGGTCCAGCAGACGCCGCTTTAACGTCTGCCTTGCGCCCCAAGCCAGCCGGCAAGTTCCTCCGAACTCAAACGGGTTGACAGAATGCAGCCGTGCATCCAGCGGCCGCCGTGCGAGACCACACGCACGACTCGGGCAAGCAAGGTCCGGGCATCGGGACACAGAGGCTCGACCACGAGGATCGCATCCAGAGGCAGCCGCTTCTCCAGGTAAAGCCCGACTCCCTCGGTGGAAATGTCGCGCAGCGTGGCGACCTCTTCCTCCTGGCCCTCGGAGCGTATCCGGGCGCTGCGGTCGCAGAGGATTCGTGCCGTCACCCGACGCTCGGGTCCGCGACGGTCTTCGGGGGGGAGCAGCTGGCCCTCCTCGACGACCGCGTGTTCGATCCGGCCCTTGCCCTTCCGCTTGGCCGCATACATCAGGGCATCAATCTTGCGAACCATCAGGTCCACGTCCCACACCGGCCGCAGGAAGGTTATCGCCCCGACGCTGAACGTCACCGGCAAGTTCTTGCGGACCATCTCCTCCGTCAACACCTCCTGCAACCGGGCGAGCAAGGTTGTCGCTCCCTCGGCGCCTGTCTCCGGCAACAGTAACGCAAACTCGTCTCCGCCAAGGCGAGCGAGCAGGTCCAGCCCCCGCAAGTTGAGGTGGATCAGGCGCACGACCTCGACAAGGGTCTCGTCGCCGGCGGCATGGCCGAGCTGATCGTTCAGCTGCTTGAAGTTGTCCAAGTCGAGGTAAGCCAGCGTCAACGGCCGGGACGTCCTGCCGGCCCGTTCGGCCTCGGCCACGGCTGCCTCGTAGAAGGTCCGGGCGTTGGCGGCCCCGGTGAGCGGGTCGGTGCGGGCCAGCCAGCGCTCGCGGAGAACGCTGGCGTGCAGCCGGGACACCAGGTTGGAGACGAGCGCCAGGGTGCCGAAACGGACAAACCCGTTCCACAATCCGGCGGCCGGGGATATCAGCGGGTGTTCAAAGACATCGACCAGGTGCCAGGCCATCGAGCCGCTGAGGGCGAGCAGGATGCCGTGCGCGAAGCCTCCCCACCAGGCACAGCCGGCCACGGGGATCAAATAGAGAATGCTGTGCGATAGATGCGGCCCGGTGTTGTAGTCGAGCAAGGCGATCGAGACAACAACAAGCAGCCCGGCGACAACGAGCAAGAACCCGTAAAGGCTGTTGCGAGGTCCAGCCGCCGGCGGCCTGCCCATGCCGCGCTCGGGCAGTGTCGTGGACGACAGGGCTGGCCGGCAGTGCGCCCTGGGAAGCGTAAGTGTTTCGTTGGCAATCATGGGGGTGTCGGGTGTTCCGCGTCTCCCATCGGTCGTTATCCTCGGCCACTGGGAAAACCTTAGCTCATGAACCGTCGCTCTGCGCCGAAACTCTTCTTGATGCGTCCCGGAGCAGCGGCAAGAACTTTGCCGGTTCTGACGGTGAGGCGCGACTGGGCGTGGCGGATACGTCGCCGTCGCTCTTTTGACTCAAGTGCAATTCTGCCCTATCCTTTGATTGAGCGTTGCGCTCGTCTCTGAGAGAATATGGGCTTCACGCGGCCGGAGTCGCCATGGACAAGATGGGACCTTACGAGCTTCTGGAAATTATCGGCCGGGGCGGCATGGGTACGGTGTATCGCAGCCTGCACCCCGTGACCGGGCAGCCCGTCGCGGTCAAGGTGATGGCGGCGGAACTGCTGTCCGATCCCGTGCTGCTGCGCCGATTCGAGCAGGAATACGCAGCTGCAAGCCGGCTGCGCCATCCCCATATCGTCCAGGGCCTCGACTTCGGCCTGCAGGGCGACCAGCCCTACCTGGTCATGGAATTCGTTGAGGGCCAGGACCTCGAGCAGCGTATCAAGCACCAGGGACCGCTGCCCGAGGCCGAGGCCCTTCGCCTCATCCTCCAGGTCGCCGACGCCTTGCAGCTTGCCCATCATCACAGACTGATCCACCGCGACGTCAAGCCGGACAACATCCTGCTGACTCGCGACGGACAGGCAAAACTGACGGACCTGGGCTTGATCAAGGACCTCGATTCCGGCTCGGCCCTGACCTGTCCGCGGGGCGGACTCGGTACGATTGCTTACACGGCCCCGGAACAGTTCGGCGACGCCCGCAACGCCGACGCGCGCTGCGACGTCTACGGCCTGGGCGCGACCCTGTACTACCTCCTCACCGGCGTGGTGCCGTTCCCGGGACGGGGCCATCTGACCGTGCTGCAGAAGAAGTTGCGGAACGATCTCGTGCCTCCTCGCGGCATGGTCCCTTCGATCCAGGAGGCGGTCAACCGGGCGATCTGCATGGCGCTCGATGCCTCCCCGGCCCGGCGTCAGCCATCGTGTCAGGTGTTCGCCGACATGCTGAAGGAAGCCCTGGGAGCGGACGACTCTTCCAGCAACTTCGCGGCAGGAACAATCGGACCGAAGTTTGACCGCGTCCCCGAAAGGGACCTGGAGGAC
>JBBSDR010000467.1:0-5936 GCA_038240465.1 Gemmatales bacterium | reverse complement strand
TCAGCATAGAGCACGTTCTGACGTCGCAGCCAGCGCGTTTGTTCGATTATACGGCCGCACCCCCCCCGCGCGCCCCCCCCCCCGAGCGCGCGCGTGGGTTTCTTGCGCGTAACCCCTCGCTCGCGCTCGGGGCTGGTGGCGCTCGGGGCTGGTCCGGCAGTATACTCGAACAATCGCGCTTGCTTCGACGTCAGAACGTCCTCTATGCTGATCTGTCATGGAACCAACTCCCATCGTGCTGAGCTATGAGGGCGGCACCGTCGTTGTCGCGGGTGCGCCGCAGGACGATCTGCTCGCCCTGCCGCACTGTCAGGCCGACCCGCGCACTGGCGCTGTCCGCGCCGAGGGCCGGCACTATCGCGCCTTGATCGAACACCTCTGGCGCGGCAAGATTCCCTTCGTCGATGAGGCCCGTGCCTGGGACAAGGAGAAGATCAACTGGACGCTCAAGCGTGAGCGCGAACCGTTTCCCCATCAGACCGAAGCGTTGGAGACGTGGTGGAAGACCGGCGGCCGGGGACTCGTCGTGCTGCCGACCGGCACCGGCAAGACGTTTGTCGCCATCCTCGCCATCCAGCGCGCCGGCCGGCCCGCGCTTGTCGTCACGCCGACGATTGACCTGCTGCATCAGTGGTACAGCGAGATGGTCAATTACTTCGGCGAACCGATCGGCCTGCTCGGCGGCGGCTACTACGACTTCCAGACGCTGACGGTCACGACGTATGACTCGGCCCACATTCACCTCGAACGCTGGGCGCACAAGTACGGCCTGCTCGTCCTCGACGAATGCCATCATCTGCCGGGGGCGAGTTACAGCAACATCGCTCTGGGAGCGCTGGCGCCTTATCGTCTTGGCCTGACGGCGACTCCGGAACGCGCCGATGGCCAGGAGATTGTCTATCCCGCTCTCGTGGGGCCGATCGTCTATCGCAAGGAGATTCGCGAACTGAAGGGCGACTTCCTCGCGGAGTATCGCACCGAGCGCGTCTATGTCGATCTGACGCCGGAGGAGCTTGAGCATTACTTGACGACCCGCGAGACTTATCAACGATTCGTCGCCGAGGCCGGCATCCAGTTCGGCGGCCCCAATGGCTGGCAGAACTTCATCAACGCCACGTCGCGTTCGGTCGAGGGCCGCACCGCCTTCAAGGCGTATCGCGAACAGCGGCGTCTCGCCCTGGCCGCGCCGGCCAAACTGCGCGAGTTGGAAACGCTTCTGGAGAAGCACCGCCGCGATCGCGTGCTGATCTTCACCTACGACAACGCGACGGTCTACACCATTGCGCGCCGATTCCTCGTGCCGGCCATCACGCACCAGACGAAGACGAAGGAGCGGAAGCAGATACTCGAAGCCTTTCACTCCGGCGCTCTGAACGTGCTGGTGACGAGCCAGGTACTGAACGAGGGCGTCGATGTGCCGGCGGCGAACGTCGGCATCATCCTCTCGGGGACGGCGACGGTGCGCGAACACGTCCAGCGCCTGGGCCGGCTGCTGCGGAAGCACGGTGAGAAGCAGGCGCTGCTGTATGAGGTCATCGCCCGCGGCACGGCGGAGGAGTTCGTCAGCGAGCGCCGCCGGCAGCATCATGCGTATCGGTGATTCGAGAATCTAGTTGACTTCAGGCACCGGGTCCGATGGAATACCGCCTGCCCAGAACACCTGGGAAGTACATCATCACTGTGAGAGGATTCGAGATGTCTCGTATGACCACGTCCGTCCGTTTCGTGTCGCTGTTCTCCACCGCGCTGTGCCTGTCCCTCCTGAGCGGCTGTAGCGGCGGCAAGGGCAAGCCCAGCCAGGCCAACTTCGACGCCATCAAGACGGGCATGACCGAAGCGGAAGTCGATACCCTCATGGGACCGCCCGCGGCTGGGGCTGATCCAAAAGCCGCAATGAACGAAGTAGGGAAACTCGGCGGGGGGGTACCAAATGTTGGAGATGCGATCAAAGAGGCGGGGGGCATGATGCCAAAAGTGAAAGTCTGGAAAGACGGCAGTAAAACGTTCACCGTAACGTTCGACAAGGACGGCAAGGTTACGGTCAAGAGCTAGAAGAAAGCAAGCGGCAGCCTCAGTAGACTTTATCAGAAATAATGAAACGGTACTTGTACGATCTCAAATACCATCGGTTTTTTTCGGAAAACAAGGCCATTTTCGTCATTCTATTAGAGTCCTGGTACCTGTTTTTACTATTTCTGATAACGTCTAATGTATCGCGCTGAGCAGAAGCGGGCGGGGCAACCCGCCCGCTGCCATTCCCGGAGACACCATGCTCACCGGCAAGATGGTGCGCGTCCGCATCACGAAGGACCGCGTCCTGGCGCGCTATCTCGAAACGGACAGCGCCACCTGGCTCGATGTGGCCGAGCAGTTGCTGGTGCTGTTTCGCGGACAGGATGGACAATCGCGCGGCGAACTCGAGGCCGACATCGAGGAAGCGTTCGGCTCCGATCCCAGCCAACTTGTCCATCAAGGACTCGCCAAACTGCTCGAGGATCGCTGCGAGTTCGAGGTGGTGGCCGGGCTTCCGCCTGAAGAGTTGCGGTCCGCCGTCTTCCGCGCCGCCGCCGCCCTTCGGACCGAGGCGAGCGGGGGGCAAAAGCCCCCTGTTGAAGCAGAAGAAACAGCCGCCGTTGCAGCAGAAGAAACAGGGGGCTTAAGCCCCCCGCTCGCCGAGCGATTCGATCGCGCCGCTATCCTTGAGCCAGTCGCGGCATCCCTCGGACTGACGGTCGAACAGGTCGAGCAGGGACTGTTCGCCGATCTGCGGACGGAACAACGGCTGCTTCAGTTCAAGGACATTTCCGCGCTGCACTTGCTCGAACGCTACAATGTCGCGCTGGCCCAGTCCATCCTGCTGCGTTCGACGCGCGTCCATATCGCCATCCGCGGCGAGCCGCCCCAGCGCTATCGCGCCCTGCTGCGGCGCATCAAGTTTCATCGCCTCATCTGCGAGATCGAGAAGACAGGACCGGACAGTTATCGCCTCCATCTCGATGGCCCGCTCAGCCTGTTCTCGGCGACGCAGAAGTACGGCCTGCAACTGGCGATGTTCCTGCCGGCGATCCTTCCGTGCCGTGATTTCGAGCTGAAGGCGGAGTTGCGCTGGGGACCGCAGAAGAAACCCAAGGCGTTCGTGCTGACGCACACCGATGGGCTTGTCGCCGCGACGGACCCCGGCATGTACGTTCCGCCCGAGTTGGCCATGTTCGTCGAGTTGTTCCGCAAGCGCCAGCCGGACTGGGAGATCGTCGAGGAGACGGACCTGTTGCCGCTGGGCGACGGCTTCTGGGCGCCCGACTTTCGCCTGCGCCACAAGGCGACGATGAAGATGGTCCACCTCGAAGTTTTGGGCTTCTGGCGCAGGGCGAGCGCAGAGAAGCATCTCGAACGGTTGCGGCGATACGTCAAGGAACCGTTCCTGCTCGCAGTCTCCGACGCGCTCAAGATCGACGAGGCGGACCTGGAGGGATTGCCGGCGTCCATCGTCCGCTTCCGCCAGATGCCGCTCGCGGACGAAGTGGCCCGCCTGGCGTCAGCGCTGCTCGATCTGCCGGCGAAGTGAGCGTGGCCTTACCTTTGAACGTGCGGATGAGAAACTCGCCTGATACAATTGCGCGAGGAGGAACAACCATGCCGGTCACTATCGACGAAGCCATCAGCCGAAACAGACCCCTGGAAAGCTGGGTGCAGTCGGCCAATACCATCCTTGAGAGGATGCTCGGCCGGTTAGTCGGCGAAGTTACCGTGGATTGGAACGAGACCGAGGACGAACACGGGAAACCGATCGTTGTGGTGACTCTTCGGGATTTCTCGGGTTCCGTCTTTACTCGATTCACCCCCGGTGAGTTGACCAATCCGGAGTTTGTGAAGGATCGCCTTGGCCGCATCTGGCGCGATCTGCTTCGGGTAGGTCTGAAAAAACACGTCCAGACTCTTCAAGAAATGATTCAAAACGTCGAGGAGAATTGATTGTGTCCGGGAATCCCACTCACGGTCAACTCATTCAAGAACTCACCCGGACTACCACACGCTTCGAGGTGTTGATCGACGGCCTTGCCGACGATGTCGAGAAGCTCAACAACGAACGTGTCGCGATCTCCTCCACTCTCGCGGATCTGCAAACCCAGGTGGCTGTCAACGAAACCCTTCTCCACGAAGCGAGAACAGACCTGGAAGAAGGCCGCCGGCGGTGGTACGCTCTCCTCCCTCCAATCGTGGGCGGTATCATCGGTGCCTTGCTCACGCTTGTCATCAATCTCCTCATCAACGCTCTAAAATCTCCCTGACCCACCAGACCTCGACATAACGATGAACACGCTCTCCTCCCTTGTTGTGGCCCTTCTTCTTGCCATGCACGCCTCGGTTGGCCTCGCCGCCGACTGGCCGGCCTGGCGTGGTCCCACCGGACAGGGACAGACCGGCGACAAGAACCTGCCGCTGACCTGGGGCGGAGCGCAGAAGGAGAACGTCCTTTGGAAGACGCCTCTGCCCGGCGCTGACGCTCGCAGCCAGGACCAGAACCAGTCCAGCCCCATCGTCTGCCGCGAGGGCGTCTTCGTGACTGCCTCGTTCTGGCCGAAGGACGCCGATCCCAAGGGCTATCCCGAACATCACGTCGTCTGCTACTCCATCAAGGACGGCAAGCAACTCTGGGACACGACGGTGCCGCCGGGACCGTGGCTGCTCCGGGACCTGCGCGGCGGCTACACCGCTCCCACTCCCGCTTGTGACGGCGAGCGCGTCTATGTCCTCTTCGGCTCCGCGGTCCTGGCCGCTCTCGATCTCGAAGGCAAGCTGCTCTGGCGCAAGAACATCGTGCCGCACGACTACGACGTCGCCATCGGCAACAGTCCGCTCGTCCATGACGGCCTCGTCCTGCTGATGTGCGAGCAGATGAAGGGCAAGAAGGCATCGCGGCTGCTGGCCTTCGACGGCAAGACAGGCGACGTGAAATGGGAGCAGAAACGCCCCGACGCCGACTGGACGCACAGTACCCCTCTGCTGACGAGCGTCAAGGGCAAGCCGCAACTGCTCGTCGCCGGCGCGGAGGCCCTTCAAGGTCTCGATCCGGCGACGGGCAAAGTGCTATGGTCATGCCGATCACCGGCCGGCAACCGGGTTGGCGACACCGTCACGCCGGTGCTGGCAAACGAGATCGTCTACATCGACAGTGGCCGTGGCGGGCCGGGGTTCGCGGTCAATCCGTCCGGCGCGGGCGACGTCAGCAAGTCGAACGTCAAGTGGAAGCTGGCGCAGGTCCCCGAAGGATTCTCATCGCCCGTCGTTGTCGGCGATCATCTCTACCGGCTGCTGTCGTCCGGCGTGTTGAAGTGCTGGAAACTGGAGACAGGAGATCCGGTCTACACCGAAAGGCTGGAGGGCGTATCGTCGGCGGCGAGTCCAATCGCGACGGCGGAGGGCCGCATCTACTGTGCCAGCGCCGGCAGAAGTTACGTCATCAAGGCGGGAGCGAAGTTCGAGGTGCTGGCGGTCAACGACCTCGGCGACGGCAGTTCCGCGTCGCCGGCCGTCGCGGACGGGCGACTGTTCCTCAAGGGCCGGAAATTCCTGTGGTGCGTCGGCAAGAAGGAGTAACCGTGGCCGCAAGCGGCTACGACCGTTCGCCGGACTTTATTTGCCGGGCGGCTCCCAGACGAGATCGAAGCCGATGCCGCCGGTCATCAACTGTTGCGACGCCCGCGACAGGATCAACTGCAGCGGGCCGTCGCCGCGATGAATCGGCAGCAGCACGCCGATACGGCCCGCCGCGCCGGCGAAGTCGCCCTGTTCCAGAGCGTCGAGGGCGGACTCGGAGTCGCGAAAAAACGCGGCCCGCTCCGGACTGTCGCTCCGCTCCACCTCGTACAGATCGACCGGCTCCTGGATGTTGACCACGCGCGTCTTGACCACCCGCCGCGCGATGAAGTTGGCTC
>JBBSDR010000466.1:0-5937 GCA_038240465.1 Gemmatales bacterium | reverse complement strand
TTCTTCAGGACCGCCGCCAGGTCGTCGCCGTCGCCAGCGGCGTGGCTCTCTGGGAGGAACGCCGTCACGGCCAGACATGCGAGCAGGGTGATCAGCGGAGTTCGTGTCATCAAATGGCTCTCAACGAGGGCTGGAGAATCGTCTCGCATGAGCGTACCAGACGGGACAGGAGTCAACAAGGAGATGGCCTGCACCGGCTGCACCTGGCTATGCGCTGCCTTCCACTCTCGCTCGCTCCCATTGCCTCTGGAAGGTGATCGCGCCGTTCTGCTCCACCTCGACCCGAACTGTGACCTTCTCGGCGGTGAAGTGACTGACGGTCTTGACGAGGATCACGCTGGAGTTGCGCCGCACCTCGACCGAGGAACTGCAGTCGATGGCTGCCCCTGCCGGTTCTGCGGCCAGGACGCTCGCCGTGTACTCGTGCCGATAGTTGACCGTGCCGCTGTCGCGCAGCCGGTAGGTACTCACGCTTCGGATCTCCAGTGTGGCGGCCTGCTGCACCAACTCGCGGCAGACCCGCCACGACGGTGATGACGCCAGCTCCAGGGCGGAACGGACACCTTCTACAGGAGGCGGTAGCTCAGGTGCCGGCGACGACAGCGGCGCAGTGCGGGGCAGTAACAGACGCGGCATGTTGTCGCCGGTACAGGTCAGGCTGATCTCGCCAGCGAGGGGTGCCGGCCACAGCCGGGGGAAGTCCGCCAGCGCCAGGGCGAAGCGGATACGTTGTCCCTGCCGGAACTGGTGCGCGGTGGGCCGCAGGCGGATCTCCACGCTGCGGCAGCCCTCGCGTGCCTTGCCCTGATCGGGCATCAGGTCCGCCTTGCCGATGCGCAGGCTCGGGTGCATCGCGTCCCAGCCGTAGTTGGTGACGCAGCGATCCTTGCCACACACACAGCCGCCGCCGTTGGGCGGTGTGGGACAGTCGATCTTGACGAGTTGAGGCAGCGTCCTGGAGCCGGCCGGAGTGGCGCATTGCAGGCCGAACATGTGATACTCGTTCTGCACTGGACGGTTTCCGCTTACTCCTTTCCCGTTTCCGTCGGGATGCACCTCGTCATGCAATCACATCAAAATATGTGGACAGCGCCGTCCACCCGTCGGGTTCCAGGTCGCGCAGCCGGGCCAGCAGCGTGTCGATGTCGGCCGGGCTGAGCACGCGCGCGGGAAACTTCGGGTCGGCCGGCATCCAGTCCAGGCCGAGTGGTTTGTCCGTGATAATTGCCAGCAGCTGCTCGCGACCGGGTTTACCGGTGAGCACGAAGGAGTCATAGCGTGAGCGTGCTTGCGGAAAAATGCTGCGGCCCCTGGGCAGGCAGGTGTCAGGGGCGAAGTGCGAAGGACACAGACAATAAAGGATCCCCTCCGGACCTTCATCCAGGATCAGCAGGTGGCCTTCCTGTTGCGACTCGACGGCGAGGCGCATACGGCTGCCCAGACGGTAACCGTGTTCGACGTCGTCCTGTGGGGCGCCGAGACCGCGAAGGACCGAGCGGGTCGCGCCGCGCTGGACGCGATCAGCGGGTATGGGCCAGATCTGATCGGTGAAGCGAGCCAGCCTCCGCAGCCCTTCCAGGCTCCAGTCGAGATGGAGTGGCTCGATGACCGGGCCAGGGATCGCCAGGGGAAGCCCGGCGCCGTTGTGCTGAACGCCGGCGCGTTCGAGGGCCTTGACGATTTGCGGGAACCACTGGTCAGCCGGGCGATCGGTCACTTCAATCCAGTGCCGGCCCGCCAGGAAGAACTCGATCTGTTCTGGGAAACTGGCGTGCTTTAGGATGACCGGCAGCAGGGCCTTCTGGCGCTCGCCGGCCAACTGGATCTCCTGCTTGACGGCCCATGAGCGCATGGACTCATCCGAGCACATCAGCACGAGCACCTTGCAGGCCTTGATGCCACGGACGATCTCCTCCGCCCAGAGCGAAGCCCCTTCGAGTTTGTGGCGGTCCAGCCATACCGACACGCCCGCTGCCGTGAGCTGGTCGGCTATGGGCAGTACCCGGTCGCGGTCCGCGCTGGCGTAGCTGATGAATACCTCGGCGCCCTGCACTTCGGACATGGGGGATACCTCCTGCTTTCGCACAATCCGCGTTGCGCCACATCCTATCTCATCCGCAGCGGCCCTGGCTCGCCCTGGCAGATGAAAGCGCCCCAGTCTCTCGGATCAGGATAACGGCTCTTCAGGGCCAACTGAGCCTGGCGCAGCGCCTCGGCACGCGGTTCGCCAGCGAGGATGCGCTGATAGAAGTCCACCATCAGCTCCTGGGTTTGCTGGTCCGGCACCTTCCACAGGCTCATCACCAGCGTCTTGGCCCCGGCCAGCACAAACGCCCGCCGCAGGCCGAAGACCCCTTCGCCGACGTGGACCTGGCCCAGGCCGGTCTCGCAGGCGGACAACACCACCAGTTCGGTGTCCAGCAGGTCCAGGCCAGTGACATCCTCGGCGGTGAGGAGCCCGTCTTCGGCTTGCGCGGCGGGGGACTCTTGCCGGAGCCAGGTGTTGAAGCCCGCGAGGACCAGCCATGAACGCAGCAGAGGATTTTCCAGCCCCTGCCCGGAGAGCCGCCCCATACCCTCTCCCGTTTGCCCGCCCGCCGCGCCCAGGCCGCGGAAGTACCTGTTCGGATCGCGTGGTTGGTCTGTGAGGAAGTAACCGTGGGTCGCCAGGTGCAGGATGTAGGGCGACCGGCAATCCCGCTTCAATTGCCCTTCGAGGGCCATTTCACCCAGCCACAGCCGGGTGCCGGCGAGCAGCCTGGCGATTGCTTCTGCTCCCACATCCTCGGCTGCTCCCTCGGGCATGTGGATCTTTGATTCCTTGAGCAGTCCGGAGATTTGTTCACCTTCCACGCATGTGCCCGGCAGCGGTTGTGCAGGTGCCAACTCTCCCTGACGACGATCCAAGTCATGTGAACCCCGCCCAGGGACGCTGGCGGTTTCGAGAGGTGCAGGGGTTGCCGCGCCAGCGAGATCGAAGTTGGGATCGGCAATCACGAGCGGCGCGGTGGCCTGGCCGCTGGCCGCAGCACCGAAGCGGAGCACGTCACGACCGGTCGCCAGGTAGCTGATCTGGTAGCAGTCGATCAGATAGTGTCCATCCGCCGTGGGCAGCACCTCGAACGGCAGCCGGCTCAGGTCGCCCTCGGGGGCCAGCAGCAGGCGGGTACAGCCGCCCAGGGCAGGGGTCAACGGGTCGAACAGCGCCGCACGCAACGCCTGGCCGGCGCTGTCCTGCTCGGCCGGGACAGGCGTGGCCCGGCGTCTGGCCAGGTTGAGGCCAGCGTGCTCCTCGGCCTCTCCGGTGATGCCGGCCCGGAAGTCGCGGATCAGCCGGTCGATCGCCTCCGCTTCGCCCAGGTCGATCATCTGCACATGATCGGGTTCCCCAGCGGGCAACACGAACGCGAGATAGCGGGCCGGCTGCCAGCGCGACTCGCCCCGGGCCGGCACGGCCTCGAAATCATACACGTCGAAACGAACGAACTCGACCAGAGCCACCCCCGCAGGCAGAGCCAGGGCCACGGCACGGCGGTCGGCGGCCCGGAGCTTCTGCTCCAGGTTCATCTCCGGGATGCGGTGGGCCAACTCCGCTTCCAGCCGTTCTTTCTGCTGGTCCCATTGGACCAGGAGTTGCCGGTGGGCCGGCAAGCCCTCTGGCCCGGCGCCGGCCAGCGTCTTCTGGGCGATTTGCCTCCGCAGGGTGGTCAATTCCCGCACCTGGGGCTCCAGGGTCGGATACTTGCCGCCGAGTAGGGCGTCGCGCTGGGCGGCGAGGGACTCAGCCCCGATCGCCTTGCGCCGCAGGACCAAGTCCAGAGCGGCACGGATCGCATCGGGAGCTTCCCCGAGGTGCCGCCAGACCAGGGACAGAAACCTTTCCACGTTGGCCCGAACCATTTTGAGGAAGGCGGTGCGCTGGCTCCCGGAGCCGATGGAGAAGACTTGTCCGATCATCCTGTCATCAATGGCCGCTGCTTGTAGCATAAGGGACTGCGCCTCCGATGTACGGATCGTTGCGACGTAGACCCCCGCCATGTTGTTCAGGCCAGTGGCATAGTTGGGGTGATTCTCCCCCAAGGCCGTGCGCCAAATGTCGCTGGCCTGCCGGTACAGAGGCTCGGCCGCTGTGTAGTCGCCCATCGATTCGTACAACGCCGCCAGGTTGTGCAGAGTGCAGGCAAAGTGCGGGTGGTCCTCCCCCAAGGCCACGCGAGCAATGTCGATGGCGTGCCGGTGCAGAGGCTCGGCCGCCGTGTAGTCGCCCATCGAATCATACAACGCCGCTAGATTATTCAGGCTTTGCGCGAACTCGGGGTGGTCCTCCCCCAGGGCCTTTCGGCGAATTTCCAGCGCCTGCCGGAACAGGGGCTGGGCCGCCGCGCAGTTACCCGCAGACTCGTACAACCCCGCCAGGTTGCTCAGGCTGGCTGCAAAGAGTGGGTGGTCCTCCCCAAGCGCCACCCGAAGAATGTCGGTGGCCTGTCGGAACAGGGGTTCGGCCGCCGCGTAATTGCCCATCGCATCGTGTAACAACGCCAGGTTGTTCAGCCTGCCGGCAAATTGTGGGTGGGCCTCCCCCAGGGCCGTGCGGGTAATCTCCAGCGCCTGGCGATAACGAGGCTCGGCTGCCGCGTAGTCGCCCATCGCATAATACAACGCTGCCAGGTTGTTCAAGTCGGTTGCAATGCCGGGGTGGGATTCGCCCAACGCCTTGCGGTCGATCGCCAGGGCCTGGCGATTTAGGTGCTCCGCCTCCGCATAGTTGCCCGTATTGCGGTAGAGTTCCGCCAAGTTGTTCAGGCTGGTTGCAAAGGCAGGGTGGTGCTCCCCCAGGGCCGTGCGCCAAATGTCGCTGGCCTGCCGGTACAGGGGCTCGGCCTCCGCGTAGTTGCCCATCGACTCGTACAATCCGGCCAGGCAGCTCAGGTCGGTTGCAAAATCGGGGTGGGTTTCGCCCAGCGCTTTGCGGTCGATCTCAAGGGCCTGCCAGTACAGCGGCTCGGCCTCCGCGTAGTTGCCCATCGTGCTGTACAACTCCGCCAGGTTGTTCAGGCTGCTTGCAAAGCTGGGGTGGTCCTCCCCCAAGGTCGTCTGCTTAATCTTCAGAGCCTGGCGATATAGGGGCTCGGCGGCCGCATAGTTACCGATAACACGGTAAAACTCCGCCAGGTTGTTCAGATCGGCTGCAAAGTCAGGGTGGTCCTCCCCCAAGGCGATGCGGTCGATCTCAACGGCCTGCCGGTACAGGGGCTCGGCCTCCGCGTTGTTGCCCATATTATGGTACAACTCCGCCAGGTTTCTCAGACTGGTGGCATAGGCGGGGTGGTCCTCCCCCAAGGCCGCGCGCCAAATGTTGCTAGCCTGCCAAAACAGGGGCTCGGCTTCCGCGTAATTGCCCATCGCATTGTGTAACAACGCCAGGTTGTTCAGGCTGATGGCAAAGTCGGGGTGGTCCTCTCCCAGGGCTGTGCCCTTAATATCCAGGGCCTGGCGATATAGAGGCTCGGCGGCTGCGTAGTTGCCCATCGTGCGGTAACAAGAGCGTTCTATGCGTTGTGTCCGCCAGGAGTGACCGTGTCGGCGGCCGATGATTGTGAGGGCGGACACAATGCATAGAACGCTGTTGGACTGAACCGCTCATCGGGATTTTGCACCCGGCAAGCTATGGACACGCTATCCCCCCCTCGGCTTGATCTCCCCTCCTTCTACCCTCCCCGCTCCTCCGCCGCAAGCAAAATTGACTCGACTCGCAACACAACGCCATGCTCCACGACGACCACAACAACCCTTACGCGTCAGGTTTAGCCCGATCTTCGTATCTGTTTGTATACTATCCGAGGCGACTGTTTATGGACGGACCTTTTTGAGGATGGCCTCTCATGGTGACTTCCCCCCCGACCTCTTCGTCTTTCGGCGCGGAGCACTTTGGTCAAG
>JBBSDR010000465.1:0-5938 GCA_038240465.1 Gemmatales bacterium | reverse complement strand
TTAGCCGCGACGCGGAGTCCTCGGAGCGGAGCGCGTCCCCGTTATCGCCGGACGCGCTCCGCTCGAAGACTCGCGTCGCGGCTAACCAAGATGCAAACTTCACTGCGTCCACTATATAATGAGAACGGAGTGCAAACTCAGACTCAGACTCAGATTGACGAGCGGCCGACAGTGCAGGTGCGAATCCTGCTCCCGCCACTTGATTACCAGGGCGGGATAGCCCAAACAGCAGAGGCAGGCCCAAGAGACTCAGACTATCACTCCAGACTGAGCATTCGTGCTGATCGCCAGATCGAGGTTCAGGGATTTTGCCGCTCAATACGAGTTCAATTCTCGTCCCCCGCTCTTGCGGACCCAAACCGCGGGGGTAGTTCAAAGGCAGAACGGAGCGTGCGATAGACTCAAACCCTGGATTAAACGGATACCGCTGGCGTGCCGATTCCAGCACACACGCCTCCCCGCGACGGGTATTCGCGTGGGAGGCACTTTTTTTCCCATCCCCCTTCCCATTGCGAAGCGGAGGACACTCGCCGCCCGGACGGCAGAGGAGATTCAACCGTGAGCAAGCACACCCCACGCAAGGCCCGCTGGACGCAGGTCAACTCGAAAGAATATCGTTCCGCCTTCGGCGTCGTCCGCTACCATGCCCGCGCCTGGGAGGGGACGGTCCTCTATGAGATGCGCGCACCGCATGCCTCCGATGAGACGGTCGTCTCCTGGCGTGGTGAGAGTGCGACTGCCGGGCGTTTCAAGAGGCCCCGCAACGCCATGATGGCAGTGGAAGACAAGGCCCGGGAAATACGCCGGCTCTATCAGGAGCAGGCCCGGGTGGCTTTCGAGGACTGATCGTCACCAGCAGTGCCGCGCTGCCTCCAGCATCGCGGCGGCCTCCTGGCGCGTCGTCGCGCCGCGCGATTCCCCCCGGAGCATGCTCGCCAGTTCCTCCAGCCGCTGCTCCTCGTCGAGCGTCTCAATCGTTGTCGCCGTTCGCTGGCCGCGCTTCTTCTTGCGGATCGTCCAGTGATGACGGGCATAACTCGCCACCTGCGGCAAATGCGTCACGCAAATCACCTGATGCGTCTGTCCCAGCGCTGCCAGCTTCTGACCCAGAATGTCGCCGAGCCGGCCGCCGACGTTGGCGTCGATCTCGTCGAAGATCAGCGTTCCCGTGTGATCGTGTTCCGCCAGGACTGTCTTGAGAGCCAGCATCGTCCGCGATAGTTCGCCGCCACTCGCGACCTTGCGCAGGGGCCGCGCCGGCTCGCCCGGGTTGGCCGCCAGCATCAATTCGAGTTGATCCGCACCCCAGGCCGGCACCTCCGACGTCGCCGGATCGTCGCTCAGCGCGATCGGCTCCAGCACCGCGTCGAGCCTTGCGTCGGGCATGCTCAGGTCGGCCAGTTGCTTCTGCGTCTCCGAGGCCAGCTTCTTCGCCACCTTCTTCCGCGCTTTCGTCAACTCCGCGGCGGCGTCCTTCAACCGGGCGAACGCCTCGGCCAGTCCCCCCTGAATCGTGCCGAGATCGTCTTCCTGACGCTGCAGGTTCAACTCCTGCTCGTCCAGGCTGATGCGATAGACGATCAACTCGTCGATGGGCTTGCCGTACTTCGTCTCGAGACGGCGCAGCAAGGTCAGCCGGCGTTCGACTTCATCGAGGCGCGCCGGGTCGGCCTCCCAGCGGCGGTCGAAGTCGCGCAGCGTCCGGGCCACATCCTCGACACCGGAATGCAAATCCTCCAGCCGGCGAACGACCTCTTCGAGTTGCGGATCGAGTCGCACCCAGCTCTCCGTCTCGCGCTGCAAGCGGCCAAGTGTCTCGACGATGGAACCGTCTTCCTCGTAGAGCCGGCCATAACTGCTGGTCGCGAACTCCTGCAAACTCTGGGCGCTGGCCAATCGTTCGCGTTCCTGCTGAAGTTCGTTCATCTCGCCCGGTTCGAGGACGGCCTCGTCCAACTCCTCGCGCTCGAAACGGACCAGGGCCAACTCGCGCTGCCGCTGCTGCCGTTCGGCCGAGAGGGTCTGGAAACGCTTGCGCAGGCTGCGCACTTGCTGGGCGAGATCGAGATACTTCTGCCGCGGCGCGTCGAGGTGGCCATAGGCGTCGAGGATTTGCAGTTGATAGGCCGGCTCGAGCAGCGACTGGCTCTCGCGCTGGCCGTGGATATCGACGAGGAGTGTGCCGAGTTGCTTGAGGGTCGAGACGGCGACAGGCTGATCGTTGACATAGGCAGCACTGCGGCCCGAACGGCTGAAGCGGCGCGACAGGATGATCTCACTGTCCTCGACAGGCCCTTGCAGGACCCGCTCAACCTCGCTCTTGACGCCGGGGCTGTCCAACTCGAAACGGCCGGTGACGCGCAACTCGTCGGCGCCGGTGCGAATCAGGTCGCTGGAGCCGCGCTCGCCAAGCAGCAGACCGAGACCGCCAAGCAGGAGCGACTTGCCCGCGCCGGTCTCGCCCGTCCAGGCGCAGAAGCCCGGCTGCAACTCGACGCGCACATCCTCGATCAGGGCCAGGTTCTGAACGAACAGCTCGCGAATCATGCCTTCAGTATACGCGAGTCAACGTCGAGGAGGCGCGGCCCAGATCTTCACGGAACCATTGCGGCTGCCGCCCGCGATGGTCGTTTGGTCGGGACTGACGGCGACAGAGAAAAACTCTTCCGGTTGGGTCGATACCGTCAGCGCTTCGAGTCCCGTGGCGGCGTGCCAGATCTTCACCGTGCCATCGAGGCTGGCGGTGACGAATCGCTTTGATCCTTCGAGAAAGGCAACGCCGTAAACAGCGGAAGTGTGCGACTGCAAATAAGTGATCTCCGGACGATCGAGGGCGAAGTGCGCGACCCGGGCGTTGACCAGACAGCAGACGACGCGCTTGCCATCCGGAGCGATGGCAAGCCCCATGACCGATGCTCCCAGCTTCTTCGCCGGCAACGCTTCCTTGCCCGTGTCCACTTCCCAGCCGCGAACCAGTCCATCTCTCCCCGCCGTCAAGATCAGCCGCCCATCCGGAGTGAAGGCCAGGGCGTTCACACCGCCGCGATGGGCCGGCAGCGTTCGGTACTCTGTCCCCGTCTCCGCTTGCCACAGCCGCACGACCGACTCGCCCCCCGGCTTGCCGTCGGCTTCTCCGGCGGCCAGGTAACGCCCATCGGGACTGTAGCGGACACAGGACAGCATGCGCCAGGGCGTGGTGATTTTTCGCAGCTCCCGGCCCGTGTCGAAGTCCCAGACGAGGACCACACCCAGCGGAGCGCCGCCGGCGGCCAGTCGAGGCAGTGTGGGGTGAAAGTCCAGGGAGCGCACGGGACCAGCGTGGCCGCGAAGGGTCTTCACTTCCTGCCCCGTCCTGGTGTTCCAGAGTTTGACGGTGCAATCGTGAGAAGCGCTGGCCAGCAGACCGTCCTTGCCGAACGCAACCCCGAGAACAGCCGAGTGATGGCCCGTGAGCGTGGCCACGCGCGGCGGAGTATCGAGGCGCCAGAAATGAAGGAGTTGATCGGCTCCGGCCGAGACGAGCGAGTCGCCTTTTCCGAGGAAGTGCAGCGCGTGGACGGCACCCAGATGGCTTCGATAGGCTTCTCGTTCTCGGCCCGACGCCCGATCGTACAACTGGATCTCGCCATCGCGTCCTGCCGCGGCCAGCGTCTTGCCGTCGGGGCTGACGGCCAGGGCGTAGATGGGATGCTTGCGGCGCAAGTCCTCGCCCTGTTGCTTCCAGGTGGCAACGTCCCAGAAGCGAATGGTCCCATCGAGAGAACCGCTGACGAACTGTTTGCCGTCGGGAGTCAGCCGCAGGACCAGGACGGCGCTCCAGTGGGCCTCGAAGCTGTGGAGGAGTTGACCTGACGCGGGGTCCCAGACGCGGATCGTCCGGTCGTTACTGCCGCTGACCAGCCGTCCGTCCGGAGTGAACGCCAGGCAATTGACCGCTTCGCCATGGCCGCGCAACGTGCGCAACTCCTTCCGGCCCTCGACGTCCCACACCTTGATCGTTCGATCGGCAGAGGCGCTGGCGAGAAGTTTCCCATCGGGGCTGAAGACCACGGACTTGACAGTTTCGGCGTGGCCCGCGAACGTGTGGACCTGCTGGGCGCTGTCGGTATCCCAGAGACGCACGCTGCGGTCGAATCCCCCGGTGGCCGTGAGCTTGGCCCCGGGATGAAGGTCAACGCATGTCAGTTGAAACGCTCCAGGGCGTGAACTGCGCCGCGAACGGCGCGTGTTCAGGTCCCAGAAGACGAGTTGGCGGCCGCGACCGGCGCTGACCAGTATGGTCCCTTCTCGATCGACTGCGAGTCCGCAGATCTCGGCCTGATGTCCCGCGACGGTCTCCTCCTCGGAATAGTTGAGACCGCGAACGAACTCCCACTCCCAACCGCGCAGCCCTGCCGGGGGCATTGCGGACAGGACTTGCCGGCCCCGATGGACCTGGTTGTCGCGCCATTCTCGATATGCCAGGTCGATGCGATGAAAGTAGTCGGTGACGGCCAGCCGTGCCTGGAGGTCCTCCGCGCGCTTGCGGGCGGTTTCTTCTCGTTGCAGCGCGGCGCGGGTGTGTTTCTGCTCGTCTGCCAGGTTGTCGCGTGCCGCGCTGGCGGCTTGCCGGGCGGTCTCCGTCTGTTGTTGGGCGTCTTCCGCGACTTCGCGTTGTTCTTCGGCCTGCCGCCACAGCGACAGCGCGAAAGCGATTCCCACTCCAAGCAGGGCGACGACGAGGAGCAGGGCGCAGACGCTCGCCCGGGCGGGATGACGGCGCGCCCATTTGACCAGCCGTTCGCCGCGTCCCACGGGCCGGGCGTGGATCGGCTCGCCGTCGAGAAATCGGCCCAGATCGTCGGCCAGGTCCAGGGCCGAGGCGTAGCGCTCGCCGGCCTCCTTGCGCAGACATTTCAGACAGATGGTTTCGAGGTCGCGCGGCACGGACGTCTGGAGCCGGCGCGGCGGGACCGGGTCCTCTTCGAGCAGCAGCCTCAGTTGAGCGAGACTGCTGACGTGGCCGAAGCACTCCTTTCCGGCCAGCAGCCGATAGAGGATCGCTCCGAGGGCATAGACGTCGGCGGCAGGCCCGGCGAGGTTCGACTGGCCGCGAGCCTGTTCGGGCGACATGTAGCCGGGCGAGCCGATGACGGCGCCGTCTCGAGTGGTGTTATCGCCGGCGTGCAGCTGCCTCGCCACGCCGAAATCGCTGATCTTCGCGACGGCGTCTTCGGTCAGCAGGACGTTGCCGGGCTTGAGATCGCGATGGACGATGCCGCGATGATGGGCGCAGTGAACGGCGCCGGCGAGGTCGCGGAGGAGTTGCGCGGAACGGTTTGCAGGCAGGAGGGCGGCGGCGGCGTATTCAGTCAGGTTGCCGCCGGCCATGTATTCCATGACGAAGAAGGGCTGGCCGTTGTGTTCGCCGACCTCGTGAATCTGAACGATGTGCGGATGATTGAGACAGGCCAGCGCCTCGGCCTCGGCACGAAAGCGCTTTCGGGCGAAGGCAGTGGCCCGGGGGCCGGCGAGAAGAACCTTGATGGCGACGAGGCGATTGAGGGCGAGGTGTCGCGCCTTGTAGACGACGCCCATGCCGCCCTGGCCGAGACAGTCGAGGACCTCGTAGCCCGGCAGCGTCACGCCCTGGGAACCGTCGATCTCGGCGGGGGAGGCCGTCAGGGTGAGGCGCTCCTCGACGGCCGGCTCCTCGCGCTTCAGACTGCGGATATTTTCGGTCGTCGTGATGCTGGTACTCATCGATCAACCCCGCCTGATGGGATGAGGGGCCTCACATGAGTGTAGCATGTCGCCCCTCTACCTCCTGCGGTTTTCCGCCAGCGTGTTGTAGAACAGGACGCCCTGATCGAGGTTCGCTTGCCGAGTCGTCAAGGAAGCGGCCGGGCGTTAAATCTTCTGCAGTGGGTAGCTGGTTAGCCGCGACGCGGAGTCTTCG
>JBBSDR010000464.1:0-5938 GCA_038240465.1 Gemmatales bacterium | reverse complement strand
GGATATAACCGCGCCAAAAAAAAACCCCACCCCTGTTTGACGCCGACGTCGCCACCCTTCGGGCACGCACGGCACCCGAAGGGGGGCCAATTCGGCTACCAGTGAGCTTCTTTCTTGCCGAGGTAATAGAGACATTTCCACTCTCCCGCTGATGAGCGACCCCAACATGCAAACTTTCCCCTCTCTGCTCTCGCGTCGTGAGTTGCTCCAGCGCTCCGGCCTTGGCTTCGGCTTGCTCGGTCTCGCTGCCACGCTCGACGCCGCTCCCGGCAGCGTCACACCGCTGGCCCCGAAGACGCCGCACTTCAAGGCGAAGGCGAAACAGGTCGTTCATCTCTTCATGAACGGCGGTCCCTCGCAGGTCGATACGTTTGATCCCAAGCCCCTCCTCGACAAGTATCACGGCAAGCCGCTGCCGAATCCGAACCTGCGCACCGAGCGCAAGACCGCCGGCGCCATGCGCTCGCCCTTCAAGTTCCAGCGCCACGGCAAGGCCGGCATCGAGGTGAGCGAGCTATTCCACCTGACCGCCTCGCAGCACATCGACGACATGTGCATCCTGCGCTCGATGGTGGCCGACGTCCCCAATCACGAGCCGTCGCTGATGCTGATGAACTGCGGCGACGGCCGGCTGCCGCGGCCGAGCATGGGCGCATGGATCACCTATGGCCTGGGCAGCGAGAACCAGAACCTGCCTGGCTTTATCGCCATGTGTCCGGGCGGCTACCCCATCGTCGCCACGCAGAACTGGCGCGCGGCTTTCCTGCCCGGCACCTACCAGGGCACCTACGTCGATACCCAGCACGAGGACGTCCGCAAGCTGATCGAGAACATCCACAACGACGCGCTGCCCGCCGAGGAGCAGCGCAAGCAACTCGACCTGGTCCTGAAGCTCAACCGCAAACACAGTGACGCGCGTCCGAACGATCCCCAGTTGGAGGCACGCATTCAATCGCTGGAACTGGCCTATCGCATGCAGGCCGAGGCGACCGATGCCTTTGACGTCAAGAAGGAGCCGCAACGCATCCGCGACCTTTATGGCCCGGGTCTGCACGCGCGCCAGTTGATGATTACGCGGCGGCTGCTGGAACGCGGCGTGCGCTTCATCCAGGTCTGGAGCGGAGCGGGTCAGCCGTGGGACAATCACGACGGCCTGGAGAAGCAGCATCGCAGCCTGGCGAAGTCATGGGACCAGGCCATCGCCGGCTTCATGACCGATCTGAAGCAGCGCGGACTGTTCGACACGACCCTGGTAATGTGGGGCGGCGAGTTCGGCCGCACGCCCGTCGCGGAATTGCCGGGACTGAGCGGACGCGATCACAATCATTATGGCTTCTCGATGTGGCTGGCCGGCGGCGGCGTCAAGGGCGGCCACGTCCACGGAACAACCGACGAACTGGGCTTCGCGGCGGCGACGGACAAGGTCCACGTCCACGACCTGCACGCGACGGTCCTGCATCTGCTGGGCTTCGATCACGAGAAGTTGACGTATCGCTACGCCGGCCGCGACTTCCGCCTGACGGACGTGCATGGCAATGTCGTCAAGGAAGTGTTGGCGTGAGAAGAGGGAAGAGCCGCGGTCATGGACCCGACCGTGGCAGCGGCACCAAAGGAACTGCGACGAATACCAGGCGGCTTTCTTCATCGAGGACGTCAATGACGCCTTCGCAAGGGAGGGCCGCACTGGTTCGCCTCTCATTTCCGGCCCGGGTCGATAAAGCCCAGGTGCGGATAGCTGTGAAACGGCGCCGTGCGAATCCCATAGCGCGGCGCCATCTCTTCCAGATATCGCAGTTGCTCGTCGAGCGGGTCGCCGACCGTGAACGGTCCCGTGTGGCCGATGGCGGCCAACAGGATCGTTTCCGCCAGGCAGGTGAAGGTGAGTTCCTGATTGGCCGAATGGGTATCCGGGGCGAACAGACCGAAGTCGAAGGGGCACTTCAGTCCGGAAACCTGAGCCAAACATTTGACCACCGTCAGGTCCGGACGCTTGAGCAGGACGTCGCTGCTAACGTTCTCCGGCTGGGCATCGTCCAGGATGACGCTTCCGGGAGCGAAGTCCTCCTCGGACAGGACCGCCCCCGGCGCGTTGGTCACGCACACGACGATCGAAGCGCGGCGAATGTCCGCCCGGTTGGACGTCCGGGTGTGCAGGCGGTCGTCCCAGCCGGGGACCTGTGGAATCGCTCCGAGGCGATGCGGGACATCAACCAGGACCAAAGGCCGAGACGGACAGTCGCGCAGCAGACAGCGCGTGGCCGCCCGCCCCGTGGAGCCTGCCGCACCGATGACTGCCACGGTCGCCGGTCCCCGGACCGCTTCGATGCGGCGGACGTAGTCCGCGATGGCCAGGGCCGTGAACGTGTGGCCGGTGGTGATGCCCACGGTTTTGGCATGGGCCGCCAGCAGGGAACCGGCCCGGGTGATGGACGGCAGCAGCGCTCCCAGACCCATTACCCGAGTGTCGCGCCTGTCCGCGTAGTCCACGACTGAGCGGAGCGCCGCCCGCGCCAGCGGCAGGTTATCCAGCAGTTGCTGCGGGGCATACGGAATGGCCAGCAACTCGCCGTGCAGAGTCTGGCCGTCCCGCTCAACGCTCAGGCCGCTGGCCACGATGACCTCGGCAGTGGTCCCGAGTCCAACGACGAAGGGACTCGAAAAGAACCGTGACTCGGCGAAGGGGCGAATCAGATCCTCGAAGTTGCGCGGATGAACCACAAAGACGAAGTCGAGTGGGCCGTCGTGGCGGGGCCGCAATCGCTCAACCGTGGTCGTGTGGACGCCATAGTCCCGCTCGGGCAGTGCATGGCCGTTGACGGCGGGAAGCACACTTGTACTCAGGCCATTTGCACTGCGGGAGGTCATTCCGGGTGCTGAATTCATGGCCCCATTCGAGGGCTGAAAAACACCTCCCGGGACCGCGATTTTGTCGTCTCCCACCCAGGCATGCTGATGGACGACGGGACAGTCCAGAACGTCGGCGACTCCCTGGGCGATCCGGGGCATCAGTTCGTTATGCGCCCAGTCCGGTTCGGCGCCCGTGGGACATTCAGTGATCCACAGGGCCAGGCCGAAGTTGCAGGCGGCGTCAGGCAAGTCGCGCCATTCTGGAAAGAGGACCATCTGGTGCGGCTGCGAAACGAGAAGCGGAACTCCTTCTATGGTGCCGACACCCCAGGCCGCGCGGTCATCCGCTCCTTGCTCGAACGGCTCCAGGTCGAATTGTTGCTGGATGCGTGCGCAGACCTCGTCGATCGGCAGCGGGCTTTCAAAGGCGCAGACCTCATAGATGAAAAGCATACCGTACCACCACTCAAAGGAAGTTTGTTTTCAACGGTATCATGTACATCCTTGCACAAAGGGGGCGACGAGAAGGAAGGTTGAAAAGAGGAAGATGCCACGAAGGCGGGGCTGGAATCGTTGCGATGCTATTGTATAGTAGCCATCGAGGCAGCGCGCGCCAAAGGGGGAAACGCGGATTTCCTGCCGTGTCCGGTGCGCCTCTCAAGTTTTCGAGGAAGATTTTCAACGATGCCCATCCTGGATCATTGGCATCCCGTTTGTCCCAGCGGCGACCTTCGCCACAAGCCCATCGCGGTGCGGATCGATGGCCGCTCCATCGCCCTCTTCCGCGCCGACCGGACGCAGGTCGGCGCCATCGACGACGTCTGCATCCACCGCCGCATGAGCCTCAGCCTGGGCAAGGTGGAGAACGGGAAGTTGCAGTGTCCCTACCACGCCTGGACCTACGATGTTTGCGGGCGAGCTGAAAGCCCCGGTACGCCCAGGATGGACGGCTGCACGACCAGCTACGAGACGCGCGAGGCCCACGGACTAATTTGGATCCGCAATCGCGGTGCCAATACGGAGTTTCCGCACTTCGACGTCGAGGACTGGTATCCCTTCGGTCAGGGGCGGTTCACGGTCCCCGCGCCGCTGGAACTGACGCTCGACAATTTCACCGAGATCGAACATGCGGCTTACGTTCACAATCTCTTCGGACACGATCCGAATCGGATGCCGGATGTCACGGTCAAATGCGAATCGACGGAAACGACCGTTCGCATCGTGACCGAGGGGCCGCACAAGCCGATGCCCTTCTGGATGGCCCTCTGGCTGGGCATCAACAAACACGCCCACTTTCACTCGGCCTGGACGACTTACTTTTCGCCGCTCTACTCGGTTTTCGATCACTGGTGGTCCGACCCGGCAACCGGCCGCGAAGCGAAGATCCGCTGGCGCGTCGTGATCTTTTTCTGCCCGGTATCCGAGAAGGAAACGACGCTGGTCGCGCTTGGCTACGCTCGTTCTCGGTGGTTCGCCCCCGTGTTCGGGCTGCGGATGTTTCGCTGGATCATCGTCCACGAGATGAACAAGGAAATCGGTAAGGACGTCGAGATAATCAAGGGCCTGGCCTCGCTCGACCCCTCGCTGGAGGGCATGAAACTGAGCCGCTTCGACCGCGCTCTGGGCCTGAACCGCGAGCGCATCCAGCGCGTCTACCGGGGGCTGCCGGACTGACCCTTCGCCTCCTTCGGCCTTTCCTCGAGTGCTTGCTTGCGCCACTGAACGGCAAATAACTGGCACCGCCCACGTTCTGCCTGTATCCTGCGGAGCGGCGGCGGTCGAACAGCATGCCGCCGCGACGTTGACTGTCGATCACTCTCCCGCGCATCAGGGTGTTCCATGGACGAATCCGCTCCCAAGCCTTCCGTGAAGGTGTCCCCCACGAACTCCGACCTGGAGATCAAGGATGCCCAGTTGATCTTCTCCGCGGTCTGGGACGACTTGCTGGAACGGCATGGCCGCGACAATCTGAGGTTTCCACGGGAATTCATTTGGCTCGGCGGCGCGCCGGGCGCGGGCAAGGGTACCAACACGCCGTTTATCTCGAAGACACGCGGCATCACGGCGCCGCCGGTCGTGGTCAGCAGTCTGCTGACGAGTCCGCAAGCCGTGGCTATCAAGAATGCGGGCAAGATGGTCGGCGACCGCGAGGTGATCGGCCTTTTGTTCGACGAGTTGCTGTCCTCTCAGTACCACGAGGGCGTGATTATCGACGGCTTTCCACGGACCAAGGTGCAAGTGGAATGTCTGAAGCTGTTTTACTACGCCATGCTCGAACTGCACGGGGAGTACCGTGCCACGCCGCTGGCACGCTGCTTCCGCAAGCCGATGTTCCGTATCGCCTTGCTCTTCGTGAGCGAGGCAGTCAGCGTGCAGCGCCAGTTGAAGCGCGGCCTGGCAATCCGGGAACACAACCGCCTGGTGCGCGAGGCAGGGACCGGCAAATTGCTCGAAGATCGCCTCACCGACACGGACCCGGACCTGTGCCGGAACCGCTACAAGACTTTCAAGGACACGACCTTCGGCGCGCTGCAGTCGTTGCGGCAAATCTTTCACTTCCACTTCGTGGACGCGGAGGGCGAACTGCCCGAGGTGCAGCAGAACATCCTGCAAGAATTCACCTACCAGAGTTCGCTGGAATTGAGTCACGAGGTCTACGACCTGATCCGCAACATCCCGATCGCCAGCCAGTTGGCCCTGCATGCGCGCCAGGAACTGGTGGAGCGCCTGGAACTGTACGAGAGTGGACACAAGGTGCTGTTCCAGCGGGTGGTGAAGCTGGTCGAGGAGAAGATGATCCCGATCGTTCGGGCGCACGCGATCGGCGGCTACACGCGAATCAACAGTGAGGATGAATTGTTTGACGATCCGCTGGCGCTGCGGATCATGATCGACATTTTCTCGGAGCGCGGGTTCCTCGCCTCGGTGGACATCCACCGCATGGACATCCCCGTGCGGATCAACCCGGAGACCTGGGAAATTACCTGCCGGACGAAGAAAGTGTACCGGATCGAGATCCGCTACCCGCCCTCCGACATCCGCCGCGGACACTGAAAGTCTGTTCCCAAAGCGGCGAGCCGGGAGCGTAAGC
>JBBSDR010000463.1:0-5940 GCA_038240465.1 Gemmatales bacterium | reverse complement strand
GCTATGCCTCATGTTTACCATGGCCATCTTTGTAGTCCGGCTACGTTTTTTGGCCAGATCGCCGGTGAACGGTTACGAAAAAAGTTCGGGGTCCGCCCCATTTTCCGCGCGGGAAAGACTGAAAAGGTGCGGTGTTGACCTGCCGGTTTCGTCAACGAACCGGCAGGCGTCCCGTGCCGCTCGGAGGAAAGGCTCAACCGATCTGAAATTCGTCGTCTACCGGCAGGCTGTCACCGTCATCCACTTTCGCCGCCTTCCCATCCTCTTCGTCTTCGCTGTCCTCGTCCTCGACTTCCTCGAAGTCGCCGAACTCCTCACCATCCCCCGCACTGCCGCCGCGCGATGACGCCGCCGAAGCAGCCCCGAGCATGCTGCCCAACGTGGCGACCGGCAGCCAGGTCTCGACGCCGATCAGCGTATCGTCGCCGAGTTTGCCGGCGCGCAGCATGCCGCGAATCTCTTCCAGCGAGTAAGGGCCGCGCACGTCGCCGCCGCTCATCACTCGAAAGGGCTTGTCACTTGTGGGCGGAGCCGAACTGGATCGCTCGTTCTTTGGCTTCTCCGCGCCTTCGCCGCTCGGCGGGTTCGCGACGATGTTGATCGTCGCTCCTTCCTCGCCGGCGGGAAACGGATTCCGCGGTTTCTGGATCTGGTTGAAGACGAGCTTTTCCTCCGCGACGAGTTCACACTCCGCGCCAGTTTCCTCGATTGTCTCGAACGCCCCCTCGCTCTCTGCGATCAACTCAAACTCGACCGGCACTTCTTCCCTGGCCGGCTCCAAAACGATGGGTTCCAACTCGGGGACGTCCGCTGCCTGTTTCGGCTCGTCCATGAGGCCCGCCAGAAGTTTCGCCGTTTGAGCGGCTGAATCGGGGACGCTGTCGAAGAGTCCCTTCACCGTCCGGGCCGCCACCTTATTCTGCATCCCTTCTCTCCAGACCGGATGCGAGGGTTGCAGCTTTCCCTCAGTGGCCAACTGCTTGAGCTGGCTCGAGGTAATGGGGCCGTCCTGTTTGCCGTTTACTTCACAATACCAGTCTGGGGGCATGCGGGTCTCCTCGAATGGAAACGAATGCCTTGGCGGTTGTCGTTCGTGAAAGCCTGCAAAGGGGAATGAGTCGGGCGGATCAAGACGCCGCTATTCAGCGTCTGGGAAGCCCCATGCTCCGCATGAGTCACTGCACGAGTCAGTATAAAGGGGATCGCTGAGAAAGGAATCAAGAATCCCGCGACGGGATCGACACTCTCGTTCCCAAGCAGAGCTTGGGAACGAGAACGGACACTACGCCCCGCTCGCCGGGCTACGCGGCAAGGGATGGAGCGAATGGCTCGGCGTCCTGCAACAAGGCGCTGATGAGCCGTTCCAACTCTTCCTCGAGGGCCTTGCAACGCTGGGCGATCGTCTGTTCTTGCTGGCGCAGGCGCTCGACCTCCTCCTCCAGTTGCTCGCGCGCCTGGTCTCCTTGCAGCAATCGATGTTCCCACTCGGTCTGTCGCGACGACAGCGTCGTCTCGGTTTCCCGCGCTGCCTCCAGACGCTGGTGCAGATGCTGAGCCTGGACCGTCAGCCGATGGCCCTCTTCCTCGAGATGCCGTCCGCGCTCGGCCAGTCGATGCTCGGCTTCGGCATGCTGGGCGTTGATCTGCTTGCGGATCTTTTGCAGCCGCTTCTCGACGGCGGCCGCATCCTCCGCCCGGCCCACGCGCTCCAGCTCCAGTTGCTCCAGGGCGAAAGTGCGTTCGGCGAGCAAGCGATGCTCCGCGCCCAGGGTCGCTCCCCGGCGCTCGAATTCTTCGCGCAGCGACGTGTAGAGGCGCTGAAGCTCCTGGCAGCGCTGAAGCTCGCGTCCCAGCCGAACCGTCTCGTCCCGGCGCCGCGAGGCCCATTGTTTGCGAATCTCTTCCAGACGCTCGGATCGGCGACTTGCGGTGTCCTCAATGCGCCGAGACCGGGCCAGCAAGGTCGTGCGTTCGTCCTGCCAGGCGCCCTCGCCGGCCGTCAACCGCGATTGCCAGGCTTCCAACTCGGAGCGCAACTGGGAGAGCCTCTCCTGTCGCTGCCTCAGGGCCTCGGCCTGGCCATTCAAGCCCTGCTCGCGCTGATCCAGGCAGCGCTCGCGCTCAACCAGGTTGCGGGCAGCGTCGTCCAGTTGAGGAAGCAATTCGGCGTGACTCCGCACCCACTGCTGCTGGGTTCGCAGGAAATGGTCCCATTGTTCGACCAGCGCAAGCCGTTCGTCGGCCAGTTCGGCGGCGACCGCTTCCAGACGCTCCAGCATCCGGGACGTCTCGTCCGCCGTCATCACGCGGACAACCGGTGCGGCAGTCGGGGACGGCCTCACCTCGGAACGGGACTGCGCATCGGCAACGAATTCACGAAGATGACGGACGCGGTTCTCCAGCCCCTGCGTCTCGCGGATCAATTCATCGCGCACCACCCGGGCCTGCTGCTGGCCCGATGCGAGTTGGGCCTCCAGTGCCTGGACGGCTCGCGCCCGCTCCTCGAGACGCAGCTGCTGCGCAGCCTGGGCGGACGCCATCTTCTCGCGTTCGGCCTGCCAGTCGTGCTGCGACTGGCGCAGTTTCTGCCATTCCTCGCGCAACTCGCGCCGGGTCAGTTCCCGGTCGCCGTTGAGACACAGACGCCCCTGATTCACCTCGTTCCGCTGCACCTCGAGGCGCTGCCGTTCGCGGGCAAACTCCTGAGTGCGTTTTTCGACCTGCAGTTCCCGCCCCTGCAACTCTTTCTCCTTGGCTGCCCAGTGGTCTTTCCAGCGCTTGCGAAGGCGGCGCCGCAGCGCCGATACGCGAACGCGCTCCTGCTTCGCCTTCTCGAGGCTGTGGGCGGCCTCCGCGCGATCGTGGGTGGCCTCGCCGAGCAGGTTCTGCCGCTCCTGATCCAGGCCGGCGCGCTCCTGCTTCAGCTTGTGCCGTTCGCTCTTGACCTGCTCGCGCAACTCGACCAGTTGTTGCCGTTTCTGCTCGAGGTGGGCCGCCAGTTGTTCCTCCTGGCGTTCGAGGGCGGCACGGCGTTGCTGCAGCCGATTTTCTTCCTCGAACAGGCCGGCTTGCTGGGCGGCGACGGCCGCGGCTTGCACGCGCAGGGCATCGACCTCTCCGGCCCGCGGCACAGCATCGGGCGTATCCTGGGCCTGGTGCGGCCAGCGGACGAGCAGGCGGAAGGGGCCAACGCCGAGAATGTCGCCGTCGCGCAGCAGGCAGGAACTGACGCGCTGATCGTTGACGAAGGTGCCGCTGTCGCTGCCGAGGTCGCGCAGAATCAGACCGGCCGGGCTGGGCAGCAGGGCACAATGGAGAGGATGAACGGATTCGACGTTGAGGCGGATGTCGCAGCCAGGGGCGCGGCCGATCAGGGTAACCGGCGCATGCAGGGACCGGCTCGCTCCGGCCTGGCGTCCATTCTGAACGACCAGGCCGCCAGCCACCGGCGCTGGTTCTGGGCTGTCGCCGCCAGAGATTACCGGGTCGAATGGATCCATCCGGACGCCCCTTGCACGAGCCTCACCTATCAATGCTTATCTAGTATCGTCTGTCCGGAGAAAAAAATTGAGGGCAGTGTGGCGCTGTTTGCTGTTCGTGAAAAGAAAGAAATGAGGGGGACTCGGCAAGAAGGCGTTGTTTCCAGGCGAGCGGCACGGCGTAAGCGTGCCGGTTTGTCTTCGCCAGCACGGGGTAAGCGTGCCGGTTTGTCTTCACCGGCACGCTTACGCCGTGCCGCTCGCCTCTTACGCTCGCGGCTCGCCTGGAAATACTCAAACTCCAAGCAGGCGGTTCAGTTCCTTGACGAGGACGGCCTCGGCCTGAACGCCGACCAGGCGATTCTTGGGCTGCTCGCCGCCGTGGAAGAACAGCAACTGCGGAATGGCGGAGATGGCATAGCGAACGCCGATGTCCTGGTTGTCGTCGGTGTTCAGTTTGCCCACCTTGACCCGGCCGGCGAATTGATCGGCGATCTTCTCGACGGTCGGAGCCAGCATCCGGCACGGCCCACACCACGGCGCCCAGAAATCGACCAGCACCGGGATAGCGCTGTCGATGACCTCCGCTTGCCAGTTTTCCGTTGTCAGTTCGATGACGTTGGCGTTCGCCATGTTCGTTCCTCTTTTCTGAATGATTGTCTCGCCAGCATCGGCATTATACGCAGACGCTCCAGATCGGCACACCGCAACTCCCTTGCCCGAATTCTCCGATCCGACGTCCTTTCGATGCCAGCATGCCCGCCTGGGTTACAGGGGTGTCAGGGGACGCTCAGAGACGCGAAGAACTGGCGCAGACTGTCGCGCCGGTCTGCCGGGACCCATTCAAAGTTCACCTGCCGGTCCGTGACCTCCCAGAAAATGCGTTCGCCCAACCCGAGCAACTCGTCCTCGGCGCGTTGAAGGGTCTCGTGCGGCACGTCGCTCAGGACGGCCCGGACCTCGGCCGCCTCGGCGTTGTAGCCCATTTGCAGGAGCCGGCCGCCGACGATGGCCTTTCCCTTGACCGCCACAAGCAACGGCCCCGATGTGACCCGGTGGCGCACCGCGAGTAACTGGCGCAACAGTGCCGGTGCCGCCGGACTCTTTTTCTCGAAGGCGCGATCGACCAGCGCCCCCAGGTCGAAGACGAGAATCTGCGGCACGAAATCTATCCCGGCCCCCAGGGCCAACTCGCTGTAGTAACGCAGATACCAGGCGATCCGCTCCAGCAACTGGGGCCGGCCGTCCAGTTCCAGCCCCAGCCGGCGATACTGATAGAGGAGATCGTAGATGGCGTGCATGTCCCGTTTCTTGATGGCCTCGCGCAAGAAGTTATTGAAGATGCGCACGGCCAACTCGAGGACCTTGTCGTCACCGTCCCCGGCGGCATGGGCGCCGATGACGCGAACCGTGTCGCTCAGGGCGGACAGCGTATCGGGCGCCTTGGTCAGGGCGCTCATGTAGATCAGGTACATCTGCCACAACGCGGCATGTTCCAGCCAGGTGCCGTCGGCGTTGAGGATGTCGAGGGCTTCCGGCGACAGGCCGACCAGGTCGCGGCGCTCGACCTTGAACCACGCCTCGGGCAGTTGGCCCTTGTTCTTGCGATAATAGTCGAGCAATTGCTTGAAGGACCAGACGCCCTCGGCCGCCACGCCCCGGTCGGCCCGGTCGATCGACTTCAGGACCATGGTGCCGATCTGCTGCAGCGAATCGCGGACGTTGTCGTGCGCGGGCCCCACGGCGTCCTTGCCGTGCCGGGCCTGATCGACGTCGCAAATCACCTGCATCTTGAGGCGCGCGAGGATCTGCGACGGATCGAGGAAGCGAATGACATAAAAGAAATAGGGAATGACCGTGATCCAGCCGAGCAGAGCGCCGCCGATGGCCAGCCGATAGGCCCAGATCGGCGCGAATTCCGGACCGATGAGGTAGGCGACCCAGAGAACGTGAGCGGCCCCGAGCGCTCCGAGGATCAGCATGATGCGGTTGATCGGATCGCGCAGGAACATCTCGATCAGCTTGGGCGTGTGCATGTTGGCCGTGATCGGGATGGCCAGGCCCACGGCGGCGATCAGCATGGCGAGCATGTTGTTGTACGCCCGCGCCACCGGCGACAGGACGTCAACCATCTTCACGTTGTTGAGCTTGCCTTCAAAGCTCGGTTTCTCGCTGCTGGACTTGTCGAGAGAGTTCCACTCCCAGAGGAACTCGAGGCTGAACAGGACGAACGCCGTCGCCGCCAGGATCATGATGCTGCGCGCAAAGCGCCGCTGAATCTCCATGCCGTTTACTCTCCACGGGCCATCCACGAAGGCAACGTGAAGATTATGGGTGGTTTTCGAGAAAGGAGCAACGGCGCTTCAGTGGCTGTAACAAAATGGCGAGCCGGGAGCGTCAGCGACCGGAGAACTCCGCACTGTGAGGCGAGCCGGGAGCGTCAGCGACCGGAGAACTCCGC
>JBBSDR010000462.1:0-5945 GCA_038240465.1 Gemmatales bacterium | reverse complement strand
TGAACATCGTCCTTAATTGAACGGTATTGCGGCTAACCGGGAAGCTCAATGCTTGCTGTGTTCGATCATTTCCTTGCAGGCCCTCGCGCATTCGCGACAGGCCTTCGCACATGCTTTCATGTGATCGTCCTCCTGGAATTTCTCGCACGCCGCCCCGCAGATGTCGCACGCCTTCGCACACGACTCGCACAGCGTCACGGCAAGCGGGCCGCTCCGGGCGACCAGCACTCCCGCCGTCGCGCAGATGGTCGCACAGTCGTTGCATAGCTGCATCGTTTTGGCATGCTCTTTCTTGCCTTCGATGACCAGATGCGTGCAGTGGGCGGCACATTCGGCGCACTTCAGAGCACAATCGGCGCAGGCCTTTGCGCACTTCTCGTTGTGCATGTGTTTCTCGTCGGCCCGCAGAGTCGGGGGGGCCGAGAGGACCAGGCAGACCACGAGGCCAATCAGGTTGCGAACCATCGTCACTTCCTCCACACGAGAGATCGGAATCGGAATGCGATCGGGGACAGGGCGAGCGTTATTGTCTCCGCTGACATTGCAGACGGGAAGCAAATACCACACCGAATTGCCCGCCTTGACGAATTCGCAATGAGTCTGCCGGTTAACTCACCGCCCCGCAAGAGGCAGAATGCCTCATCGAACCGTGCAAACAACCGGAATGGCGATTGTCGCCACGCTGGGCTTGCTGACATGAACGCGCACCGTCCCGCGCAACACGTCAACAATGCTGCCCTGATTGACACTCACGCGCAGAGTTGCCATCTTGCCCGGACCCGCGACCCAGCGACATTGCAGAGCGGGATTGTCCACCTCGATGCGATCCACCACCACTTCGCCCTCGCCCGCGCCACGCAGCAGGACGACACGCGAAGGCGCCGGCTGACCACGCGGAATCGTCAAGTTGACCGTCGCGGGCGTCGGGCTGACTCCAACCTTTGGACGCTTCTGAATTGTCACCGGCACGCGCAACTCGCGATAGGCCGGATCATCGGTGAAGATACTCAACGTCTCCTCATGTATCCCCGCCGGCAGTTCCGCTTTCACTTCCAGATGCACGCGAAAACTTCTTCCGTCGGCTTCAGGCGCCACAGTCGCCGTCAGGTGGGGCGAGGTCGTGTGAGCCTGGGTGACGCGGAACGGCAAGGCACGCTGATCGCTGACGATCACGTCATGAGTGATGGGGCCATCGGTTGACAGCGCCAGCCGGGGCGGCTCGACCTTGATTTCGGAGTGCAGGACTGCGGCCAGGAAGAGTTCCTGCGTCTTTTGCTGGTCGCCATCGGTGTAGTGGACGCGAACGCGCCAGGAGTTCGAGCCGGCCGGCTGGGTCAGCGTGTTGACTTCGAGGGCGAACGAACCGCTCTCCCCCGGCTGGAACACTTGCCTGTCAATATGCGGCGACATGCAGCCGCACGCCGCCTCGAGTCGCTCAATGTTGACAACCGATGGTCCCTGGTTGGTGAAGGTAAAGCACTGGCGCAAGGACTCACCGGTCCCCACCTCGCCATGCTTCACGATCGACTGAGGAAAGTGCAGGTCCGCGCGTAAGGGCGGAAGGACCCCCAGCAGCAACGCCAGACAGGGGCCGGCTCGCATCGCGCTCATCGTATTTCACCTTCCTCTTCGGGGACAGCCTGAACCGGACGCGAGATAGCGGACGAGGCGATTCTTGACCAGCCCGAAGGGCGGGCGAACGGTCTCCGGTTCACTCTTGACAAGTCCTCGACTTTGGCTACCCTCCCGCCACTCTTGGAGATCCAAATCGGCGCAGAGAAGGAACCTTCCGTCATGGGTGAAAACCTCGATCTTGCCGCGTTTCGGTCCACGCCGCTGACCCGGGAACCCTTTGAGTTCCTGATCGTGCCGAACTTCATCAAGCCCCAGGCCCGGCCGGCGCTGCGCACGGACTATCCGCGCATCGACAAGCCGGGCAGCTTTCCGCATGCCCAGTTGAAATCCGGCCCCGCCTTTGCCGCGCTGCTGCGCGAATTGCAGGGACCGGAGATGCGTGCAGCCTTTGAAGAGAAGTTTCGCCTGGATCTAACAGGCCGGCCGGTGATGATCACGGTCCGCGGCCGCTCCGGCGAGAGAGACGGCAACATTCACACCGACTCTCTCGACAAGCTCATCACAGTCCTGATCTACATGAACCCGTCGTGGGATGATTCCGGCGGACGCCTCCGCCTGCTGCGGTCTCCCGATAACCTCGACGACGTCATCGTGGAAATCCCGCCCGCGGAAGGCCTGCTGCTGGCGTTTCGCCGCAGCAACAACTCCTACCACGGCCACAAACTGTGCATCGGGGAACGGCGCGTCATCCAGTTCAACTGGGTCACCAGCCGCTGGGTGGTTTATCGCGAATCGCTGCGGCATCGCGTCTCCGCCTGGGTCAAACGGCTGCTGCCCGCGCGGGCGGCGAAGCAAGCCATGTAACTTCGACGTCACCCTCCTCGCCGGGATGAAAGCGTGAACGGTCCAGCCTTGCGTGCAAAGCGCTTCGAGCGCATCCTGCTCATCAAGCCCTCGGCCCTGGGCGACGTCATCCACACGGTCCCGGTCCTGGTGAAGCTCCGGAACCGCTATCCGTCGGCGCGGATCGACTGGCTGCTCCGGCCCGATATCGCCGAACTGATCGTCCATCATCCCGCTCTCTCGAACGTCATTCCCTTCGAGCGGAACGAGTATCTCCGGCTCGGGCGAAACTGGTCTGCGACGGCGGCCCTGTTTCGCCTGTTCGCCACTCTGCGCCGCAACCGCTATGACCTGGTCATCGACCTGCACGGCCAACTGCGCTCGGCCCTGCTGACCCTGATCACGGGCGCGGCGACGCGGATTGGCTTCGACCGTCCGCGCAAGCAGTCGCAGGAAGCGTATCGCCAGCGTGTGGGACGCACAGCCTGTCTGCACGGCTGGACCGGCGCTCGCGAAGGCGCCTGGCTTGCCTACTCGCATCGCATGCCGATTCCCACACTCGACGTCCATGCGGTGGATCGCTATCTCTGGGTGGGTCCGCTTCTGGGTCTGGAGGAGGGACCGCCGGACCTGCGTATCCCTGTGCCGGCGCAGGCGGAGGCGAACGTCGAGTCGCTGCTGCGCGAAAAAGGACTGGGAGGACGGAGGTTCGCGCTGCTGGTCCCCGGAACCATCTGGGAGACCAAGCACTGGCGCATCGAAGGGTTTGCCGAGGTGGGCCGGCATCTGCGGCAGAGAGGCCTGGAGGTTGTCCTGGCCGGCTCACCGCAGGAGGGAAGCCGCTGTCAGGCAGTCGTGGCGGGTTGTCCGGGAGCGCACGACCTTTCAGGCCGGACCACGCTCACGGAGTTGGCCGCCCTCATCCGCCGGGCGGAGTGCTGTGTCACCAACGATTCGGGTTCGATGCACCTGACGGTCGCGCTGGCGCGGCCCGTTGTCAGCATCTTTGGCCCGACGGACCCTGTCTGGATCGGTCCCTATGGCCGGCCGCACGCGGTGGTCCAGGCCGGCGTCCCCTGCTCGCCGTGCTATCTGAAAAAACTGCACTCCTGTTCCCATAACCATGCCTGCATGGAACAGGTCACTTCAGGGATGGTGATCGAGCGAGTGGAACGCATTCTGCATGAGGCGGAAGTGAGAAAGCTGGCCGGTTAGCGTTGCTCATCAAACAGTTCGAGGTCGGGCGACAGCGTCCGCATGTCTTCCTCAAACGCGGCGATGATTTCGGCGAGCAAGGCGGGTTCGAGCAGCGACTGAATTCCGCCCCACGACTGCACCTCGTCGGGATGTTCCTGAGCAAGACGTTCGACCCGATGGTTGATTGGCACCAGGAGGGCTTTCGCGCGCGCCCGCCGATACTGTCGATTCGCCCAGAATTGAAAACCGATCAACATCAGCCAGAGTCCCAAAGATAGCCAGCCATTTTCCGTGAGGTAGAGCAGCAGGCCCAGGGGAATCGGCAGATACAGCAGGAACCAGATGTCATCCGTCGAGAATCCCGTAACCTTCGCCAGCTTCTCCCGATACTCCGCCAGGTCCCAGCGCAGCTCTTGCAGTCCACGCAGCAGAGCTTGTTTCCGCAGCCGTTCGCGGCGCACTTCCTCCGGCGACACGACCGACTCCGCGTGCAGCTTTATCTCGCTGTGTCCTGCCTGCGGACGCATCAGAACGATCAGCGCCCCCGCATCGCGCGGCCTGTCCTCGATCCGTGTCACGCAACGTTCGATGAGGCTGATCTGCTCCACCGGCACGCGGTGTTTCTCTTCCAACTCCAACTGCCAGCCGGCCCGCGGCCCGCGTGTGACGTCGCCGATGAGAAGCTGAAACCAGAGGACGCCGAGGCCGAACAGATCGTGACGCGGATCGGGTTCCTCATCGCGCCGCTGTTCGGGAGAAAGATAAAGGAGCGAACCAGCGCCGCGCAGCAGGGTGACCTGTTCGGATGGCCGCAGATGCTCCAGAGGTTTCTCGCCGATGTGACTGTGGGTCAGCGCGTGCGCCGCGGTGGCGATCCCGGCGCCGAGATCGGCCAGTTTGAGCGCCTCGCCGCTGACAAGGACATTGGCCGGCTTCAGATCGCCGTGGACCATGCCCAGCGCATGAGCGAACGCCAACCCCTCGACAATCTGTTCGATCAGGCGCAGGACTTCGTCCGGCGCGAACCCGCGTCCGGTCTGATGTTTCAGGTTGGCCAGCAGCATCGCCAGGTCGCCGCCGCCCGCGTGTTCCCAGACGAGGAACGGTGTCGGATGATCGAACTCAGCCGCAAGCAGGCGTACCAGGCGATTACTCCAGCGTTTGGCGGAGACGGGCGGCTTCAACCGGGTTGCGTGACGCCGCAGCAGCGCAATCAGTGGCGGGTCGGTGCAGCACTTGACCAGCACAGGTGAGCCGAGAGAGTCGCTGCTGGCCCGATAGAAGGTGCCGAGACTGCCGCCGCCGGCCAGGTCGCCGAGCAGAAAGTCCGTGTCGGGCAGCAGGGAGCCAGCCGGATAGGGCGGCACGTCGATCGGCAACAGTCCGAGAAGCGACAGGAAATTGTCCGCGGCGATCCCTTCGGGAAGGGTGAAGCCGCCGGTGGCATGATCGAGGACGAGAGCGCGCTGAGCGAAGCGCGGCAGGGCGCAGAGATACTCGACTGCTTGCCCGCGATCCTCGGCAGAGGAGATGGGCGAGAAGGAATCGATGGCCGCGATCGCCTCGACACGGGCCTTTGCGGCCGGCAGGTCCGCCAGTTCGCCGATCGCCGTGCGACGCAGGGGGAGCGGCTGATCGTTCAGCCAGTCGAACCAGCGGCTGACGATGTGCAGGCCGAAGCGATCGATGGCTTTCTCGCCGGCGGCAGGCGCGGCGCAACCTGCGACAGCGGGGGCCATGCCCTCGGCGGCGAGGTTCAGAAGGAAGCCACGCTTGCGGACTGGTGCGGACATTTCAAGGAGTGTGTCGCGGGAGATGTTCGGAGTTCATCTGTTCTCGTCTTCGGCGGTGGTTTCAGAGGGTGGGTATCCCGAGTCCGAGTCGTCAAAGATAGTGATTCCGCTGTCAGAGGCGCTGGTCTCACCATCGCAGTCTTCTGGACCTGGTTCGGGGAAGCTCATCAGGATCATGTTGTTCCTCACGGCGGGGAGACGATTGATGCGATGAATGGGTTGGGGAGGGCAACCCAGACTGTCCAGTATTGTAGTTCTTCTGGGCGAGATGGCGTATTTCCCAGGTGAGCCAGGAGCGTAAGCGACTGGAGTCTTCGCATCACTCCGGGCGGGCGAGCCAGGAGCGTCAGCGACTGGAGTCTTCGCATTACTCCGGGCGGGCGAGCCAGAAGCGTCAGCGACTGGAGTCTTCGCATCACTCCGGGCGGGTGAGCCAGGAGCGTCAGCGACTGGAGTCTTCGCATCACTCCGGGCGGGCGAGCCAGGAGCGTCAGCGACTGGTTTTCACATCTCTCCGGTCGCTTACGCTCCCGGCTC
>JBBSDR010000461.1:0-5957 GCA_038240465.1 Gemmatales bacterium | reverse complement strand
GGAATAGACGGAAATATCCTTAACCCCGTGTCCACTTTTCGTGGGGAACTCCACGGGAGGTCAGTACTTGTGACAAGCAGCAATCGTTCTCCTACTCTCAGTGGAGTGGCTTATGCCCTTGCGGCCGCCGTCCTGTTCGGTGCCAGCACTCCGTTCTCCAAGTTGCTCGTTGGCCGGGTCGAGCCGGTCCTTCTGGCGGGGTTGCTGTACTTCGGTTCCGGCTGTGGGCTATTTGCGTGGCGTTGGCTTGGAACGGGGTTCGGGCGTCGAGGCTCTCGGGAAGCCTCGTTGCGGCGTACTGATCTCCCCTGGCTCGCGAGCGCCATCCTGTTTGGCGGAGTGGCCGGTCCCGTGCTGCTCATGACCGGGCTGACCGCCACCCCGGCATCCTCGGCTTCGCTGTTGCTGAACCTGGAAGGGGTCTTGACCGCGCTTCTGGCGTGGTTCGTCTTCAAGGAGAACTTCGACCGCCGGATCGCCCTGGGCATGGCGGTAATCACCGCCGGAGGTATCCTGCTGTCGTGGGAAGGGCGACCAGAGGCCGGAGTGCCGTGGGGGTCAGTGGCTATCGCGGGCGCGTGTCTCGCCTGGGCCATCGACAACAACCTGACCCGAAAGGTGTCGGCGGGCGACCCCCTCCAGATCGCCGCGCTCAAGGGACTGGTTGCTGGCAGCGTCAATCTGGGGATCGCCCTCGCTCGCGGAGTCGAGGTGCCGAACGTCTGGACGGTCCTGTCTTGTGGCGTCGTCGGACTGGCAGGTTACGGGATCAGCCTGACGATGTTCGTGTTGGCACTCCGAAGTCTCGGGACCGCCCGAACAGGTGCGTACTTCTCGGTGGCCCCGTTTGTCGGAGCGGCCATATCGCTCTTGCTCCTTGGCGATCGTCCCACCCTCGCTTTCTTCCTGGCCGCTGCTCTCATGGGCGTTGGCGTCTGGCTGCACCTGACGGAGAGGCACGACCACGAACATGAGCACGAGGAGATGTACCACGACCATAGCCACGTCCACGACGAACACCATCAACACGAACATGGACCAGAAAATCTGTTCGGCGAACCTCACAGCCACCCACACCACCACCGTCCGATGCGTCACTCGCACCCGCACTACCCAGACATTCATCACAGGCACAGCCATTAGCCCAGGGTAAGCCGGCGAACTCGTTCATTCACCAGGTCCGACCTCGGAGAGACGGGATGTCAGCCACATCGAGCCGGTCGTTCAAGATCCACGGGATGGATTGTGCCGAGGAGGTGGCCGTCCTCAAACGCGAGGTCGGCCCAGCCGTCGGCGGTGAAGAGGCTCTGTCGTTCGATATCCTCAACGGCAAGATGTCTGTCGCCGGCGCGGAGAACGTCTCCTCAGAGGCCATTCTTCAGGCCGTGGCCCAGAGCGGCCTTCGGGCGGAACCGTGGCGGGAAGGGGCCGGGCAAGATCTCTCCGACTCCGGCTTCTGGCGTCGTCGCGGCAGGACCATTCTGACGGCGGTGAGCGGAGGGTTTATCCTGGCAGGATTCCTCACGCATGTGGCGCTGGCGGACAGCCTGCGAGCCGCGCTTGGCTCCGAAGCTGGGGGTGAAGCTTTTGTCCCCGTGGCGTCCGCCGTCCTTTACTCCTTCGCCATCCTGGCCGGCGCGTGGTTCGTGCTGCCCAAGGCATGGCTGTCGCTGCGCCGGCTGCGGCCGGACATGAACCTGCTGATGACCGTTGCGGTCGTGGGGGCCGTCGCCCTGGGTGACTGGCTGGAAGCCGCGACGGTCGCCTTCCTGTTCGCACTGTCGTTGTCGCTGGAGTCGTGGAGCGTCGGCCGCGCTCGCCGGGCCGTCGAAGCCCTCCTTGACCTGACCCCGCCCAGCGCGAGTCTGCTGCATGCGGATGGCCGCGAGGAGGAAGTGGCACCCGAGAAAGTCCTGGCCGGGTCGCGCATCCTCGTCAAGCCCGGCGAGCGAATCCCCCTCGATGGCGAGGTCACGAGCGGCAGCAGCGCCGTCAACCAGGCTCCTATCACCGGCGAGAGCAACCCGATGCAGAAGCGGGCCGGCGACACTGTCTTTGCCGGAACGATCAACGGCGACGGCGCTCTGGACATCAAAACGACCAAGCCCGCCGGCGACACTACTCTGGCCCATATCATCGGAATGGTCGGCGAAGCCCAGTCCCGGCGCGCACCGTCGGAGCAGTGGGTCGAACGCTTCGCTCGTGTCTACACACCGTCGGTCCTCGTGTGCGCCGTCCTCCTCGCCCTGGTCCCACCGCTGCTGGGAAACAACTGGGGCGAATGGTTCTACCGCTCCCTGGTGCTGCTGGTCATCGCTTGCCCCTGTGCGCTGGTCATCTCAACTCCCGTGAGCATCGTCGCCGCTCTTGCCGCCGCCGCTCGCAACGGCGTCCTCATCAAGGGTGGCCTGTTCGTCGAGTTGGCGGGCCGGCTGAAGGCCATCGCATTCGACAAGACCGGCACGCTGACGGAAGGCAAGCCGAAAGTAGTCGAAGTCGTCCCGCTCAACGGCCACTCCGAGGTGGAGTTGCTGGAGCGGGTCGCCGCCCTGGAGGCGCGCAGTGAGCATCCTCTGGGCCGCGCCGTCCTCACTTACGCCCAGGAGAAGGGGGTGACCGTGCGGCCCGCAGAGGACTTCCAGATCATCCAGGGGCGAGGTGCGTCAGGGCGGATCAATGGGGAGATGTTCTGGCTCGGGTCGCATCGTTACCTGGAGGAGCGAAAGCAGGAATCCGAGGACATCCACCGTCGTTTAGAGGCGATGTCGGGAGCAGGCCGGACGGTCGTGGTCGTGGGCAATGAGCGTCACGTCTGCGGGCTGGTCGCCCTGGCCGACACCCTCCGGCCTGACGCCAGGAGGGCCGTGGAAGAACTGCGCCGTTCCGGGGTCGGGCATGTCATTCTCCTTACGGGGGACAACAAGGCCACGGCTCAGGCGGTTGCGCGTGACGCGGGGATTGAGGAAGTGCGGGCCGAGTTGCTGCCGGAGGAAAAGGTGAAGGCGGTCGAGGATCTGCTGGGACAATACGGCCAGGTGGCGATGGTCGGCGACGGGGTCAACGACGCCCCCGCCCTGGCACGGGCGACGCTGGGTGTGGCGATGGGAGCGGCAGGGACGGACGCGGCCATTGAGACGGCGGACGTGGCCCTGATGTCCGACGAACTGTCACGCCTACCCTGGCTGGTGCGGCACTCGCGGCGGACCCTCGCGGTCATTCGGCAGAACATCGCGTTCGCACTGGGAGTGAAGGCGGTCTTCGTTGGGCTGATGCTTGCAGGTTACCCGTCCTTGTGGGCTGCCATTGCCGCCGATACCGGCGCGTCGCTCCTGGTCATCTTCAATGGCCTGCGGTTACTGCGAACCGACCCCGCTTGATCTCCCTCAGAACCCTTCATTCTCAAATCTTGCCGGAAAAGCGGAATAGTCTTCACCCCGTTGACCATCCCGAAAATAACATTCGTTCAGGCCAACGAACCAATCCAATAGCTTCAAAGGACTTCAAACGCAGTCCTGGGGGATGAACAGAAAAGGCAATACCAGACAACGAAAGCATTCAAATAGCCGGCATCGAACTTTTTCCCTCCCCGCGAACCGTCATGGTTCCCCAGGGATGCGGTTCCCTTGAAGAGGAAAACGTCGGAAGGCTCAGACCGAGCGGCGAGAGCGATGAGGCAGACCACCGGCCATCGGCAGTCGCACGACAGAGAGACGAATTTCCTGGACCGTTTTGCCTCCTTGAGCGCACCGCGACCGCTTTCCCGCTCTCCTGGGGGTGTGGCGCCGTTGGAATGAAACGAATGTAATCCTTTCATGATACTGCACCGGCGATCATTACACAAGGGGAGTAAGGGGAGTCCTCCAGCGTGTCGGGATGGGTGTCGCTTTGGATTTTGGCCACCCGCGGCGTGTCAGCGGCGGGTAGTCTGGCCCGCACCCGACCGCACACGCGCCCCAAAGAGGCGTCGCGCAAAAGGGGGGCTGGACAGTGGCGGCTGGGCGTGGGAAAATCTGTCTGACGATTCAGATTCGATCTCCGGGAGTCCGCTTGTGTCCGCCGGCGAGTCCGACAACGCTAATCCGTCGCAAGCCACTTCCACCAGTCTGCTGCAGGGGTTGAAGGCGCAGCAGCCCGACGCCTGGACGTGCTTTGTCCGGCTGTATGGCCCGCTGATTTACTCCTGGAGCCGGCGCAGGGGTTTGCAGCCGCACGACGCTTCGGATGTGGTCCAGGACGTGTGTCGGGCGGTCCATCGCGCCATCGGCGAGTTTCGCCATCCAACTCGCGGCGGCTTTCGATCCTGGCTCTGGACCATCACGCGCCATCGCATTCTCGACCTGCACCGGACGCGACAGGCACCGGGCGTCGGCGGCAGCGACCATCACGAGGCAATGCAGCAACTGACGCTGGACGAGGCGCCGCACGAGGAGGAACGGTTGACCGACGCGAACGATCGGGCGAGTCTGATGCGTCGGGCGCTGGAGTTGATTCGCGACAGTTTCGAGCCGGCCACATGGCAGGCGTTTTGGCGTTCGGCGGTCGAGGGCCAGCACACCGCTCACATCGCGGCCGATCTGCAGCTTTCTGCCGCCGCCGTCCGGAAGGCCAAGTCGAGGGTCTTGCAGCGCTTGCGTATCGTCCTTGCCGACCTGGGCGAGGACTGATGAGAAAAGGACGGTGGGAATCGTCTTGCTCCATCCTCCAGGCCGGCACCGAGTTTGCCCCAAGCAAGAGAGAAATATCGCGGGTAGGCAGACCTCCGGAATCGAGGAAGCACATGTCGTTATCCTCCCCCAACCCGAGTCCAGCGGAACAAAGACCCAGCGGCGTGCGCCGGTCCTGGTGGGTGGCTCTGTTGCAGCAGCGTTGTCCTCGCTGTCGCGAAGGACGGATCTTCAAGGGCTTCGCCGCCATGAACGACCCTTGCCCGGTGTGCGGGCTGGTCTACGAGCGGGAACCGGGGTACTTTTTCGGAGCGATGTACTTCAGTTATGGCCTGTCCGTGTTGATCCTCGTCCCGCTCTGGTTCCTCGCCGGGTGGCTATTTCCCGAAATGGACCCCATGCTGGTTCCCCTGATCGCTTTTGTCCCATATCTGCCGCTCATCCCGGTCCTGTTCCGCTATTCGCGCGTTCTGTGGATCTACTTCGACCGCAGCCTGGCTCCGGGCGAAACATCCTCCCATGAGGGGTGGATGAAGTGGCGAGAAAAACAGCGAGACCAGCGAGAACAATGAGGAATCATCGCTCGCCAAGAATGACGACATCGAGATTGCCCACCTTCATCGCGGCGGTGACAGGCGCAGGATGTACCCCGTGCCATTGCTGTTCGCCGTCGCGAGGTGCCGGCCGTCTGGAGCCCACACAAGACTCGAGATGGCGCCGCGCCACTGCCATTCTCGCAATTTCTTACCGCTGGCACAGTCCCAGAGGAAGAGCCGGCCGTCGCCGGTCCCCGCGGCGAGAGTTCGACCGTCGGGCGAGAATGCCAACGACGCCGTCGTCTTGCCCGGCGTTGGGCCGGCCAGGACACATCGCTCCTTCAGTTCCTGACCCGTCACTTCCCACAGACGCGGCTCCACTCCATCGGCCCCCCCGGAGGCAGCGAGGTTTCCCTTTGGCGAGAAGGCCAGGCAACCGATGGCCGCCTCCTTGCCCTTCTCCTCGGAGAGCCAGAGTTGCGCGGCGGTTTCCACGTTCCACAGCCGTAAACTCTGATCCTGGCCGCCGGAGAGGAGCAGCCGGCCGTCCGGCGAACAGGCCACCGCGTACACATACCGAGAATGGCCCACGAACGCCTTCAACTCCTTGCCCGTCTTCACATCCCACAGACGCGGCGTACACGGACCGGCGTGACGGTCGCGATGGATCATGACGACCCGGCCGCCGTCCGGCAAATAGACGCCGCCGAAAATGACTTGCTGCGCCGCCTGCTGCTCGGGATCGAACTTGATCCGT
>JBBSDR010000460.1:0-5958 GCA_038240465.1 Gemmatales bacterium | reverse complement strand
TCGGTCCTTGTTCGCTGGACTGACGATCTCGATCGCCGCGACCAGATGCCGGCCTCGTTTCGCGTCGTAGATCCGGACCTCGTATTCATCGTAATCCGGCAATGTCGTTTCGACGGCAACGCTGGGCCGCGCTGGAGCCCAAACGGCCGTCGCCACCCCGCCGATTTCTTCGTCCGGCCCGGGGGGTGTGAGTGAGTCGTCTTTTTCAAAAGCGGCGACGTCGATTTCCACTTGCGCTCCCGAGTGAACACGCGGCTCGGCGACGAAACCGGCAGGGAGTCGCTTTCGCAGGTGTTGCACGATGACCATCGGCCAACCTCCGTGGAAACCTTCCCACGAGGTCAAATTGTCGAGCGGCGAGCGGAAGTGGTCGCGTAACGGCATGGCTCAGTCCTCCTCAACGACATTCTATCCGACTTTCGTCGTCGCGCCATCGCGAAGCGGTCCTCCGTGCAGCCGGTTCTCATGGCTGCTTCGGCTCCGGTCGCGGGGGCGGCAAAAGGGTCACGCCCGTTCCGGGTCCCTTCTATTGCCACGAAGCGAGACGCGCGGCATGCTGATAGGAAGAGTAGCGTTGCATTTGAGTGGAGGCAGCGGCCATGAACAACAACGCCACCCCGATCGATCTCGTTCAGTTCGACCTCAGACGCCGGCAGGTTCCCTGGGAATAGATCGCTCCCTACGCTGGCCAGAACGTCGCATGGAGCGCCGACGGCACTCACATCGTCGCCTCCGGCTACGGCTATGAAGGACTGGCGAAGCGCCTCGACGAACTGAACATTGACTCCTCCTCGGTCGTCTGGAGCTAAATCCCTCCGCTCGACGAGGACTTCCAATTGTGAGCCTGTTCTTCACCTGTCGACGCTTCAATGTCGCTCACCCGTTGGTCTCGCTGGGTAGCCGAGCCGAGCGTCCCCGTCCTGTGATCCTCGTCTCGGTGACAGGCCCACTCGGCACGCACGCCGATGACGCTCTCCTGGACCCTGGGGCGGACGACACCGTCTTCCCCGACACCATCGCTGTCAAACGGGGCATCGACTTAACGAACGCGCCCAGCAGCAGCGGTGCGGGCTTCGGAATGCATGCCGCAACTGTTCGCTATGCCGAGGTGACGCGGCGGGTCGCCGACAATAAGGAACAGCGCGAATAGAAAGCCTGGGTCGGCTTCACTTCGACGCCGCTGCTGGGCTACGCCGGCTTCTTGCAATTCTTCGATGTCACTTTTCTCGGCCAACGCGAAGAAGTCGAGTTGACGATCAACAGCAGCTATTCGGGCAGCTAATCAAAACCGCTTGCGCCTTGGCGGATTGTCCGCCAAGCCGCAAGCGGCAAGAAAGTGGGAAGTTATTCCATGACGGCCCGGCACGATGGCCCTTGCAGTTCGTCAAACCGGGGCCATGACTGGCCTCGCTCGCCGGCGCCGAGCTCGCCGGCGCCGAACTCGCCGGCGCCGAACAGGTGAACTACAGCGCTCGCATGAATGCCACCAGGTCTTCCTTATCCTGAGCCGATAGCTGCAGTTCCAGAATCAAGTTGAAGAACTCGACCGTGTCCTCCAGCGTGAGCAGACGGCCGTCGTGCAGGTACGGCGGCGAATCCTTGATGCCGCGCAGCGGGAATGTCTTGATCGGCCCATCCGCCGAGGCCATCCGGCCGGCGATCAACTGCGGTTTGAAGAATCGCTCCGCCTGCAGATTGTGCATCGTGTTGTCGGTGTAGTACGGAGCCGGGTGACACGTCGAACACTGGGCCTTGCCGAAGAACAACTCCTGCCCGCGCAACTCCGACTCGCTCGCCTTCCTCGGATTCAACTTGCCGGTGATGCCCAGCTTCGGCGCCGGCGGGAAATCGAGCAGGGCCTGGAACTCACCCATGAAGTGGACCTGGCTGCCGCGTTCGAGAATCGTCACGCCCTTCTTCGTCGCCGCTTCCGGATCGCCGTCAAAATAGGCCGCGCGCTGCTCGAACTCGGTGAAGTCCTCGACGCTCTTCAAGGCCCGCTGCGAACCGAACAGCCGCTGAATGTTCACGCCGCGCAGCGACGGCGTGTCGATCCGGTGGCGAAACTGCTGCGGCCGAATGTCGCCTACCAGATGAGTGGCCGCGTTGGTGTGGCCGTTGACGTGACAGTCGAAACACGTCACACCCCGGCTCGGACGATCCGTGCGCCGGTCGGCCGTCGCGTTGAACTGCTGCTGCGCCATCGGCGTCAGCAGCAGACGAAGCCCCTCGAGCTGCTTGGGATTGAGGATGTCCTTGAACAACTCGTAGAAATTGTCGATGGTGACCAGGTTTCCCTTCGACACGTCGCCAAGGTCCGTCCGGGTCGTCAGGTACATCGGCGGCGGAAATTCGGGAAGGAAGTGGTCCGGCAGATCGAAGTCGAGATCGAAGCGGACCAGGTCGCGGCCTTCCTGCTTCTTGATCTCGTCAATGTGAAACTTCGGAAACACCATGCCGCCTTCGGGATGGTTGGGGTGCGGCAACGGCAGGAACCCGGCCGGGAACACGCCCTGGGCGCGAACCTTCTCCGGCCCCATCTCGGCGAGCTTTGCCCATGTCATGTTCCGGGGCAGCTTTGTCCGCGGCCCTGCCTGGACCGCCTTGCCGCGCGACATGGTCGCGCCTTTCGCGGCCCGGTCGGCAAGGTCATAGCGGTCGCCGAGCAGTTTCAGTTGTTTCTTCGTCAGCTCCGGTTTCGCCTTCTCCATGCGGCTCTTGACCGAGGCAAAATCGTTCTTGGGTTCATCCGGCACAGGGTCGCCCGGCTGCCTGGCGGATTCCCGCGTGTGGACGATACCAGCAACGAGCGCGAAAGCGAGGAGGGCGACGGCGGTGCCGGCTTTCCAGGGAAAGGGTTTCATGGTGTGTTCTCTCGATGACCTCGAAATGGGAAAAGGAACTCTGCGGTGGGACGCTGTCGAGCGATGATGCAGTTCTACGCCGATCGCTGCTGAAAGTGAAAGACTTTCTTTCCCTCCCTTCGATAGAAAAAGCTCAGAGAACCGCAAACAAACTCTTGACAGCCGCACGTCGAGAGGTTTCAATACCTAAAGAATTAGGTTACAGCATCAGAGGGTCGAGCATGGAGCGGGTGCCGACGCCGCGCGAACTGGAGATTTTGAAGGTCCTCTGGGAACTGGGTCCGAGTACCGTGCGGACCGTTCACGAGTATGCCTTTGAACCCCAGGGCATTGCTTATAACACCGTCCAGACCATGTTGCGGCTGATGGCCGAGAAGAAAGACCTGGTCAGCGCTCGCCTCGCTGGCCGCACCTTCGTTTACACGCCGCTCCTCAGCCGCGATGGCCATGCCACGCAGTTTCTCGACAATGTCTTCGATGGCGCCGCGACCGAGATGGTCCAGAGCCTGATCCGCAGCGAACGCATCTCGCCCGAGGAACTCGAGCAGATGCAGGCCACGATCGACCAGGCGCGCAAGAAGAACGCCGGCTCCCGCACCGAGGGAGGCACGCCATGAACGACACCGGACTGCTTGCCGCCCACTGGCTGCCGCACCTCGCGGCCGGCGGCGGAGCCGTTCTGCTGCTGGCGTGCGCGGCCGTGAGCCGGTAGCGCCAGCCCGCTCGGCGACAGTATCCGGACATTCATCTGATCTTTTCAGGAGGATCACCATGTTGATTCGCAATCCCTTCAAGCTCGAACAGCGCTGTCCGCGGCGCTGGTCACTGCTGGCTGCCGGCGTCATGCTGTCGCTGGCCGTTCTCACCGCGGGCGTCGGCCTGAGTCACGCCGTTGGCGCCGACTCGCCGACGGACGAAACCAAGAAGGAAAAGGACGTCAAGAAGGACGAGCCGAAGAAAGACGAACCGAAGAAGAAGGACCGGGAAGATCCGCTCCCCGGTTTCCCGGATATCGACGCTCTCCTGAAGCAGTTGCCCGGCGGTCTGGATGACGACACGGCGAGGCTGCTTCGCCAGCAAATGGAAATGACGAGAAAGCTGCTGGAGCAGTTGCGCAAGCAGGGGGCCGGCGGCGCGATGCCGCAGTTGCCCCGCAACATCCTGCCGCTGCCCGGTATCGGCGGCGGTCTCTTCCCGCAGATCCCGCAACTTCGTCCCGGCCTACGCCGTGCGCCTGGTATCCAGGGCATGACGGAGCCGCGCCTTGGCGTTCGTCTGGACAAACCGTCGGCGACAATCGTCGATCAGCTCGACCTGCCGCGCGACCAGGGCATGATCGTCGAGGAGGTCCGCGACGATTCCGCCGCTGCCAAGGCGGGCCTGAAACAGCACGATATCCTGCTCGAACTGGACGGCAAGCCGGTGCCGAGCGATCCGCAAGCGTTGCACAAACTGTTACAGGACATCAAGCCGGATGAGGCCATCGAGGCCGTCGTGATGCGCAAGACCAAAAAGGAGACGATCAAGAACCTGAAGCTGCCCAAGGGCGCAGCCGGTCAGCCGGGGAACACCAATCCGTTCCGGCTGGATTTCAATCAGCCGTTCGGCGCTCTCAACGGCGCGTTCAACGGCGGCCCGGTCGCCTCGACATCCGTGACAAGGACGAACGACTCCTTTATGATTCGCCATCAGGACAATGGTGTAATGATCGGCATCAAGGGGACGGTCGAAGGCATCAAGGCCGGGACGGCCGAAATCGTCATCCAGGAAGGTGACACGACAGAGAAGTACGAGAGCGTGGACAAGGTCCCCGAAGCGCATCGCGAGAAGGTGCGCGAACTGATCCAGAAGGCCACCACGGGCAAGGTTCGCAGCAAGCTCAAATTGGGACAGTAATCCCGCGGCTGACACGATTAGCCGCGAGCCTCTGGCGAAATAACTTCCCTCTTTCTTGCCGCTTGCGGCTTAGCGGATCGCCCGCTAACGCCCGCTAAGCCGCAAACGGCGGGAAGTTATTTCGCCGTCGGTCCTAAACTTCGATCGCCATTTTTCTTCTTCCGTTCTATCCCCCTCGGAGATGCGCCATGCGGCTGATGTGGAAGTCTGTCGCGCTTCTGGCCCTCGGATTTTGCGGCCTGACGCTGACTCACGGACAGGAGCCACTCGTCCCTGCTTCCCCCCCTGTGCAGGACGAGGACCCTGACAAGGAAATCGAGGTCCTGCTCAAAAAGCTTCCAGCGGACCTGACCCCGCAACAACGCGAGCAGGCCAGGGAAATGATCAAGAAGCACCTCGAACTGAAGAAACGCGGCGCGGCGCCGGACACTGGCTTCCCGCCCTTCGGCATTCCCGATCGCGGCGGCTGGGGCGGCACGACCCGGCTGGGCGTTGAGGTGCAGATGCCGCCGGCCTCTCTGATCGAACAACTCGATCTGCCGAAAAACCAGGGCCTCGTTCTCGGCGAGGTCAAGGCCGAGTCGGCGGCGGGCAAGGCCGGGCTGAAGTCCTACGATGTCCTGCTCGAACTGGACAGCAAGCCGATCTCTCGCGACCTGGCCGAGTTCAACAAGATCCTCGGAGCGCTCAAGGAGGATGCCAAGGTCAGCCTGGTTGTGCTGCGCAAGGGCAAGAACGAGACGATCAAGGAGCTGGCTCTGACCAGGGCCCAGGTCAGAGGGCCAGGCGTGCCGCCCGACGGGTTCCATCCCCCGGAAGGGTTCCGTCCGCCCGAAGGATTCCCCATGCCGCCGGCCGGCCGGGACGTCCCGAATCCGCCGTTCCCAATGCCAGGCGGGGGCCAGGGCGTGATGACGACGGTCTTTCGCACAGGCGATCGTTTCACGGCCCGGCATCAGGAAGGCAGCCTGATTATCACCCTCACGGGAGAAATGGGTAAGGTCAAGGAGATCAAGGTTCAGGACGGCCGCGAGGGCGGCGACTATGAGAGCGTCGAGAAGACGCCGAACGCTTATCGCGACAAGGTTCGCGGCCTGGTCGAGATGATCGAGAAAAGCAACGTGAAGATCGAGATCAAAGAAAAGTAACGACAGGGTTGGCGCGTGGGGGGAGGGGGGGCACTGCCGGGCCCCCCACG
>JBBSDR010000459.1:0-5960 GCA_038240465.1 Gemmatales bacterium | reverse complement strand
TCCTGGTCCGTCTCGGGATCGGCGGCCAGGTAGGCGAGCGTCTTGCCGTCCGGTGACCAGGCCATGTCGCTGACTGCCGTCACATGATCGGTCAGCTTGCGCGGTTCGCCTCCCGCACGCGGCAGCAGCCAGACTTGCGGCTTGCCGGCACGATCCGAGAGGAACGCAATCGTCTTGCCGTCCGGCGACCAGCGCGGCGTATCATCGCGTCCGGGAGCGCGCGTCAACTGGACCGTCTTCCTGTCCTTGACATTCACCAGCCAGATATCGCTGTCGTACTTGTTCTTCTCTTCGTCGAGGACGGTGAGGACATAGGCCACGGCGGAACCATCGGGCGCGATCCGCACTTCGCCGATGTTGCGAATCTTCATCAGATCATCGACCGTGACAGGCCGTTTGTCGGCGGCCTGGAGGGGAAACGCCAGAACGAGCCAGAGCAGAGAAGCGGTACGCATGGGGAGACTCGCTCTGTTTAGGACCGACGGCGAAATAAATTCCGTCTTTCTTGCCGCTTGCGGCTTGGCGGGTGGTCCGCTAAGCCGCAAGCGGCAGGAAGTTATTTCGCAATCGTCCCTAAACGACAAGGGCCGAGGAAGTACCCACTCCCCCGGCCCGATGACAGTTTGACCTCAGCCAATCATCTCACAGCAGTTCGCGAACCGGCTCGCGGTCGTCGAGGATGTACATCGGCCGGCCGCTGCCGCTGTTGAAGGTCTTCGACGGATCGATGCCCATCGCGCGGTAGAACGTGGACAGCACTTGCGGCACCGTGACGCGGCGGTCCTTCGGATACTCGGCGCGAGCGTTGGTGGTGCCGATCATCTGGCCCATCTTCATGCCGCCGCCGGCGACGAGAGCGCTCATGACCGGACCCCAGTGGTCGCGGCCCGCTCCGCCGTTGATGCGCGGCGTGCGGCCGAACTCGCCCCACATGACGACCAGCACGTCCTTGTCCATGCCGCGATCGTGCAGATCCTGGACGAGGCTGGCGATGCCGCGATCGACCTGCGGCAGTTGCCGCTTGAGCGACGTGAAGTTCTGGCCGTGCGTATCCCAACTGCCGATCGACAGCGTCACGCAGCCGACGCCCGACTCGACGAGCCTGCGGGCGCTCAGGAAGCTCTCGGCGCCCTTGTAGCGTTCGCGAGACTTCGGATCTTCCTTGCTCAGATCGAGGGCCTTGCGGACCGTGCCTGACGCGACCATGTCGAAGGCGCGGGTCGTGAACGCATCCATGCCCTTCATCGTCCCGGAGGCATCGACGTCGCGGCGGACGGTATCGAGCGACTCGAGCAGCCCCTTGCGGTCATCGTTCCGGACCATATCGACGCCGTTGGCCAGCTTGAGGTTCTGCATGCCGGGGCCGGACGGTGTGAAGGGCCGATGAGCGATGCCGAGGTAGGCCGGCTCGGTGCCGCGCGACATGCCGCGCATGCTGACGAACGGCGGCACATCGGCGGTGGACGAACGCAGTTTGGAGATGACCGAGCCGAACGACGGATGCGGCATGGACCGGCTCTGGTTGTCGCTGTAGCCGGTCATTACGAGCGTGTCGGAGTGTTCATCGACGGAGACGATCGAGCGGATGGCGGCGAGCTTGTCCCACATCTTGGCCTGGAGCGGGAAATGCTCGCAGATCTGGCAGCCGGGGACGTTGGTGTTGATCGGGTTGAACTCGCCCCGAAACTCCTTCGGAGCATCCGGCTTGAGATCGTACATGTCCATGTGCGACGGGCCGCCCGGCAGATAGATCATGATGGCGGCCTTGGGCGACGACGGGGCGGCGACTTGCCTGGCGGCGCCGTCGGCGCGGAGGCGGAGCATGTCGGCCAAGGTGAGACCGGCGCCGAAAGCGCCGATCTGCAGGAAACTGCGGCGGCTGACGCCGTCGCAGAATCGCTGCTTCGATCCGAGAAGTGTGAGCATGGCGGGACCCCCCTGAACGTGGTGAGACGAACTCCGGCGATGTCGCTGATCGTACCCCGCGCCGGCAAACGGGGCAAGCGAATTTCACAAGCCGGGGGAATTGGGTAACCGTCAACCAGACACTTTGAACCCAGATGTTCCTCGACCTCAGGAGACGTTCGATGAAGGGAGATGTTCACGCTATCCTGAACCGCCGCTGGTCCAGCCTGATTGATGCGCTCGGAGTATCCAGCGCCGGGGCTGACGAGACATTTCACGAGTTGATCGAGGCGTACAGCGGTCCTGGCCGATATTACCACAACCTCGATCACCTCGCTTCGATTCTGACAACGATCGAACTTCTCGAAGACGAGTCACGCCATCGCCCCCTGGTTCAGCTTGCAGGTTGGTTTCACGATGCCATTTACGATACGCATGCTCCCGACAATGAGGAAAAGAGCGCCCTCCTTGCGGAAGGTGTATGTAACTCGTGGGGCCTCCCGCCGGACAAGACGGCCCTGGTTGGGCGTCTGATCCGGGCAACGCGCACGCATCAAACCGACGAAGCCGATGGATTCGTACTCCTTGATGCCGATCTCTCCATCCTCGGAGCCGCTACGGACGAATACGACGCTTACACACTGGCGATCCGCCAGGAATACGCCTGGGTGCCGGAAGTAGAATTTCGCAGCGGTCGAACGCGCATCCTGCAAGGATTTCTTGAGCGCGAGCGCATCTTCCGACTGGAGCGAATGCGCCAGCAGTTCGAGGAGCAAGCAAGGCGCAATCTGGAGCGCGAAATCGAACTCCTGGCCAGGGACTGATGACGGTGCAAGAAAAATGGACGTGCGGCTGCGCCGTCCTCTTGCCTTTCAGGCATGACCTTATATACTTTTTCCATCGCATACCCTGGGCGATGCTCTCCGTTCGAGCCAGGGGGAATGGGTGAGAGTTGGGGAACCCGAGTCATGGGAAGCAGCTTGGCGTCCGAAGTGGACATGATTGAAGAACTTCGCCTGCGTCGCTGGGCGCGTGAAAACTACGTCCCTCGCGATCAGCGCCACACCTCGTGGCATCCAGTCGTCCTTGATGAAATGACCAAGAAGGATCACGAATCCGCCGACGTCGAACCCCACTACACACTCGCCTGACCCGCCTTTTGAGCAGACACAGGGAACCCGGAAAAGTGCAACACTTTCCCGGGTTCCTCTCATTTCATACCAGCCCGACGCGCAAGCGAGGATTCTGTGCAAGGAGGCCTGGCCGCATGTCCTCTCCCCTGACTCTGGTCATTCATCCGCCGATTGACGATGAACGTCTCGCCGTCCTTCGGGCCGCCCTTCCCGGCCTGAACCTCGTCAACGCCGGCGACACCGTCGCCGCTCTCGCCGCGATGCCCGACGCGGATGCGTTCTTCGGCAAACTCACGCCCGCCCTCCTGACCGCCTCACGTCGTCTGCGCTGGGTGCAGTCGCCGACGGCGAGCCTCGAACATTACCTCTTCGACGAACTGGCCGCGCATCCCTGCGTGCTGACCAACATGCGCGGGCTGTTCTCCGACGTCATCGCCGATCAGGTGATGGGTTACGTCCTGATCTTCGCGCGCAACTTCCAGCACTATTTCCTGCATCAGATGGTCGGCCACTGGGAGCCGATGGGCGGCGAACGGTCGCGCGTCAGTTTCAGCACCGGTCCCGGCACCATGACCGATATCGATCGCGCTCACATGCACCTTGCCGACTGCACCCTCGGCGTCGTCGGCCTGGGCAGCATTGGCCGCGAAGTGGCGCGGCGGGCGCGGGCTTTTGGCATGAGCATCGTGGCAGTGGATCCTCGCTGCGACGACAGACCGGCGGAAGTCGAGGAATTGTGGCCGCCGGCAGAACTGGCGAAACTGCTGACGGTGAGCGATTTTGTCGTCATCGCCGCGCCGCACACCCCGCAGACGGTGAAGCTGTTTCGCCGCGAACAGTTTCAGCAGATGAAGCCGACAGCGTATCTCATCAACGTCGGCCGCGGCGCGCTGGTCGATCTCGACGACCTCGTGGCTGCGATCAAGGCAGACGAGATTGCGGGAGCGGGCCTGGACGTCTTCGAGGTGGAACCCTTGCCGGCGGAGCATCCGCTGTGGGACATGACCGACCGCGTGGTCATCACGCCTCACGTTGCCGGGTATTCGCCGCGCATCGCCGAGCGACACCTGGCGTTGCTGGTGGACAACGTGAAGCGGTTCGTTGCAGGCCAGCCGTTGCGGAACGTGGTGAACAAGGAGTTGTGGTACTGACCGTCCGTGGTGCAGGCGGCTCGCCTGCTCTTCTTCTATACACAAAGAGCAGTCGAGCCGCCTGCACCAGGAGGTTACCCCTGGCGCAAGCGCTGCATCGTCTGCTGCACGAGCGTCTTGGCCGTCTGCAAGCCGTTCATGACCTCCGCCAGGTCCAGCACGGCCTCGCCGGTGTGCGGTCCCTTCTCGATGCGGCAATAGACGGTGTGCTGTCCGACGAGGGCCATCACGTCGGTCAGCCGATCGAGGACCAGCGCGAGCGAGCCGGCCTCGCTGCCCATCATCTGCTGATAGTCCGCCAATTGTTCGCGCTCGACTGGAGTCAACTCCATCGTCTGCCTCGCTTCAGATCACGGTCCCGTCCGGCACCACGGCGTCATTTGGAATGACCACAATACCGTCGCGGATGACGTAGTTGTCGCCCTCCGCCTCCTGCACGCGCTGCTGGTTGACAATGCGAACATTCTTGCCGATCCGGCAGTCCTTGTCGATGATCGCGCGCTCGACGATCGCGCTGTCGCCGATGCCGATGTCCGGCACGCCGCGCTTGCGGTTGTCCGCCCGCTGCTGATCCGTCTCGTAGCCATCGGCCCCAATAACGATCGTATCCTTCATCGTGACGCCGCTGCCGACCCGGCTGCGGACGCCCAACAGACAGCGCTCCAGATGCGTACCGGGCCGGATCGAGCAGCCGTCGCTGATGATACAGTGCTGCGTCACCGCTTCCGCGACGCGCGACGCCGGCAGGTTGCGCATGCGCGTGTAGATGACGCCCTCGGGACTGTGGAACTCGAAGGGGGGATTGTCGCCGCACAGGCTCAAGCTCGCCTCGTAGTAACTGCGAATCGTGCCGACGTCGGCCCAGTAGCCGTCGAACAGATGGGCCTGAAGGGGATGGGTACTGATCCGGCGCGCGAACAACTCGGTGACGAGGTCCTTGGCCAGCGGCTGCGAGTGCATCAGGTCGAACAGCACCTTGCGATTGAAGACGTAAATGCCCATGTTGGCCAGGAACTCCCGGCCATTCGCGGCAATGCCCTGCTTCTCCAGCCAGCCCGGTGGCAGGCTCATCGCGTTCAACTGGACCGGCGTCTGCGGCTTCTCGATCAGATCGATAATGCGTTTCTGATTGTCGAGACGAACGACGCCATAGCGCGACGCCTGGCTGCGCGGCACCGGGTGGACCGCGATGGTCACGTCGGCCTTGTTGGCGCGATGCGTGTGCAGCAGGCTCGCGAAGTCCATGCGATACAATTGGTCGCCCGACAGGATCAGCACGTCGGACGCAGTCTCGTGTTCGAGATAGCCGAGGTTCTGGCGCACCGCGTCGGCCGTACCCTGATACCAGTTCGAGTTCTCGTTCGTCTGCTGGGCAGCCAGCACCTCGACGAAGGATTTGCCGAACGGATCGAACTCGTAAGTCTGGCTGATGTGCCGATGCAGACTGACGCTCAGATACTGCGTCACGACGTAGATGCGCCGGATACCGCTGTTGATGCAGTTGCTGAGCGGAATATCGATGAGACGATATTTGCCGCCGATCGGCACGGCCGGCTCGCTCCGCTTCTTGGTGAGCGGATACAGACGGGTACCGCGCCCGCCGCCGAGAATCACGCTGAGGACGTCCTGCATCGGGAGAGGTTCCTGCGCTGGATACCACGGCGCCTCGTGGTGCAGGCGGCTCGCCTGCGAACAGAGGAGCAGGTGAGCCGCCTGCAAACAGAAGAGCAGGCGAGCCGCCTGCAAACAGAAGAGCAGGCGAGCCGCCTGC
>JBBSDR010000458.1:0-5965 GCA_038240465.1 Gemmatales bacterium | reverse complement strand
GGTTGCTAACCATCATCGTGTTCAGGGAGCCGGCGTCTGTCCAGTCTGCCCGGCGCTTTATCCAGGTCCACATCGCGAGAGAGTGGCAGGAATAAAAAGATACTCAAGGTAGAAATCTAAGAAGATCCGGGAAAGTACAGATATATAGATCGTGGCGAGCATTGTTGCAAGTGTAGCCTCATCGTTGGAATAGGCGCTGCGATGAAAGAGGGGCCAGGCCCCGAGGCAAACTGACATCCGCTCGTAAGCTGGCTCAGGGCCTGGCCCCTTTTCCGCGCTCCTTTTCCGCGCTCGGTCAGGTGCAGCGCCTGCTTCGGCGATGTCCTTTATCCGAAAATGACTTCCGGCCCCTTTCCGCCTCCGAACTTGGTCTCGCGATCCGCGGGAGTCAGGCAACGGTAACACACCTCGCGCCAGGGGCAGTCCTCGCGCGAAAGTGTCATGGCACCGCACCGCCGACACTTGTAGGCTTGACGCCCAACCTCCCAGGACACGGACGGATCGAAACCGCCGCGCTCGGCATAGTACTGGGCCGCCCGCAGCACCACCCCCAGGTCGCGGCAGATGTGCCGCTCGCGGTCCCCGAACCCCTGCTCGATCAAGGGTCCGTAAATCTCGAGGTCCCGGTCGCCCCCGGCCGGGTCGAGGAACCGCCGCTGCAAGTAGCCGTCGTGGCTGCCGGCCACCCAATACAGCCCGTCACCCCCGGATACCTCAAACCGGTCGCAGAACTCGTCGAACCCGTGGCCCGCCGCGTCCTCAGTCGGCCACAGGATCAGGATCGGGTGGGTGCGGCGGTCCAGCCGCCGGATCGCGGCCTCGATTTGCCCCCACGACGGATACACGAACTTCTCACGGCGCTGCGGTCGCCCGTCCGGTAGGTATGACCAAGTTTCCAGCACCTTCGCGTGCATCGGCCCCAGCCTCCTTCGCCGAATGATTGATTACTTGATCGGCGCCGATCACAATCACCAGCACTCGATCAGAATCTCCCACCGCTGATCGCAATAGACCCAGCCTGACCCGCAGGTTGAGAAGCAGGATCGTATAGCTCTTCTCGGCTTTCGTATTTGTCTCTGGCTGCCACAAGCATGTCAAGATTGGTCTTGCTCTCATCCCGCTACCACACTTCTCGAGTGTCCCTTTTGCGCACCGCGGACGCTTCCGCTCTGGGAGGGGGGTGTGGGGGAAAGCATGAAACGAATCCTGCGCCCATGATAATCAATGCACGCCGCGCAGCGGAGCAAGAATTACTACCGGCACCAGGATTCCTCAATAATGCTCGTCTGACTCTGACACGACGACGCTGACAGGTGCGCGTCCGAACGGAAGTCCACGTTTCAGACAGACTGCCAGGTGGAGGGCGTGCGAGGATGGTTGTGTGTGTCGCAGCGCAGTGCATTCCATTTACGCCTGGCAAGCGGAGCCTTCGCGTCTGCACGAAATAATCGGCTCGTCTCTTGACAACAAGGGTGTCGGCAGGACACGATAAGGCGTTCCGCTGGACACGGACGGGGGGCGTGCCGCGTCGGCGTAACGGTCATCAGGAGGCTGCCCGATGCGCGCTGCCTTTCCTCTCCTTGCCGTTCTCTTTCTTCCCATTCTGAATACACCGGTGTCCGGAGTACCCGTCGTCTTGCCCGATGGCGGACGCATCGACAACGTCGATTTCGAGCGTCACGTTCAGGGCCTATTCGGCAAGCTCGGCTGTAACGCCGGCGCCTGTCACGGCTCTTTCCAGGGCAAGGGCGGACTCGTTCTGAGTCTGTTCGGCCATTCGCCCGAAAAGGACCTGCTCGCCTTCACCCGCGAGAGCATGGGCCGGCGAATCAGCATCGCCAATCCCGACGCCAGCCTGCTGTTGCTCAAGGCGTCCGGCCAGTCGCCACATGGCGGCGGCAAGCGCATCGACGTCGGTTCCTGGCAGTACAGGGTGCTGCGTGAATGGATCGCCGGCGGAGCGCGCTGGACGCCCGGCACCGGTAACGTCAAGCGCTTCGAAGTGACGCCGGGCGAACTGCTGTTCGCGAAACCGGGCGAAAGTGGGCGATTCAAGGTCCTCGCCGAGTTCGCCGACGGCAGCAAGGAGGACGTCACCGGCTTTTGCACCGTGCAGGTGAGCGACGATTATGTCGCCGAAACGACGGCCTCCTCGACCGTCCGCGGCCTGCGTCCGGGCGATAGCGCCGTCGTCCTCTCCTATCGCGGTAACGTTCAGTCGGGCCGAGTCCTCGTCAAGGTGCCGATGCCGAACGGCTTCGTCTATCCGAAAGTCGCCGAGGTCAACCTCGTTGATCGCGAGGTGTTCGCCAAGCAGCGGAAACTCAATATCGTCCCGTCGGCATTGTCCAGCGATGCCGAATTCCTGCGCCGCATCAGCATCGACACGACCGGAAGCCTGCCGTCGCCGGAAGCCGTGCGCCAGTTCCTGAGCGATCCCGATCCGCAAAAAAGCGGCAAGAAGATCGATGATCTGCTCAAGCATCCGCTGCATGCGGCACTGTGGGCGACGAAGTTCTCGGACATCACCGGCAACAACGTCGATGTCATGGAGCAGTCGCCCAACCGAACGAAGAAAAGCAAGATGTGGCACGACTGGTTCCGCAAGCGTATCGCCGACAACGTGCCGTATGACGAGATTGTCGGCGGCGTTCTGACCGCGACCAGCCGCGATGGCATGGAACTGGAGGAATGGGTCAAGCAAACGCTGGCGATCGAGCAGCAAGCAGCGGTCGGTTGGGACACGGATTACGCCGACCGAAAGAGCCTCGATCTGTTCTGGAAGCGGCAGCGCTTCCCGATCGAGCAGATGGGCGAACACACGGCGGCGGCCTTCCTTGGCATCCGCCTCGAATGCGCCCAGTGTCACAAGCACCCCTTCGACCGCTGGACGCAGGACGACTACCACAACTACGCCGCCATTTTCGCTCCAGTCCGTCTCGCCACGGCGACCGACGCGCAGCAGATGATCGCGAAACAGCAGGCCGAACTGCGCAAGCAGCAGACCGAGGCGCTCGCTGCCCTGGAGAAGGAGTTCGCTCCGAAGAAGAAGCCGCTCGAAGAACAGATCGACAAGGATTTCGCCGACAAACGCAAGACTGCCGAGGAGAAAGCGGATAAGGAAGTCGCCGAGAAGAAGAAGGCGCTGGAGACGAAGATCGCCAATGATCCGCCGGAGAAACGCAAGGCCGCGCTGGAGAAGTTCGAGCGCGACAGCGCCTCGATCCGCAAGCGCCATCTCGCCGCCGTGCAGCAGGAAATGGAGAGCAAGAAGCGCTCGGCGACCTCGGCGCTCGATCGCGATCTCGCGAAGAAGCGGCAGGAATTGCAAACGAAGTATCGCGTTTCCAACACGCCGTTCCGAGAGGTGACGACCGGCACGCCGCCGGTGCCGCCGCGGAACCCGAACAAGCCCCTTCCGCCGCGGCGCACTCCGAAAGCGCTGGGAGGACCGGAGATCAAGGACGAGAAGGACCCGCGGGTGGAGCTGTTTGCCTGGATGCGTTCGGACGACAATCCGCAGTTCGCGCGCAGTTTCGTCAATCGCGTCTGGGCGCACTACTTCGGTCGGGGCATCGTCGATCCGGTCGATAACTTCTCGATGGCCAATCCGCCCTCCAACGAGAAACTGCTCGACGCCCTCGCCAAAGACTTCGTCGAGAGCAAGTACGACATTCGCCGGCTGGAAAAGCTGATCCTGTCATCGCGCACCTATCAGCTATCGGCCACGCCGAACGAGACGAACCGGCACGATCGCGGCAACTACGCGCGCTCGTATCCGCGGCGGATGATGGCCGAGGCAGTTGTCGATGTACTGAATGGCGCTCTGGGAGTGACGGAGAACTTCGGGGCGGAATCGCAGCCGGGCAGCCGCGCAATCGAGATTGCGACGAACAAGTTGCAGCAGAATCAGAACCTCGCTAATGTTTTCCGCCTGTTCGGCCGGCCGACGAGGACGGCGACGTGCGATTGCGAACGTCCCGCCGAGCCTGCTCTGCCGCAAACGCTGTATCTGATGACCGACGCGATCCTGCTGAAGAAGATCACCGATGGCCGGCTCAAGGAACTGCTCGCCTCGAAGAAAAGCGACGAGGCTGTGATCGAGGAACTGATGCTGGCGACGCTATCGCGCTTGCCGGACGAACGCGAACGCAAGCGGCTGCTGGATCACGTTCAGAGCAAGGCGACGCGCCAGGCCGGCTTCGTCGATGTGGTGTGGGTGCTGATCAACACGCGCGAGTTCATTCTGAATCATTGAGAATGTGAATTTGTGGATTTGTGAAGTTGTGAATTTGATCAAAGAGGCGTCTCCCTTTCGTAGGTCTGTACTGATCACAAATTCACAACTTCACAAATCCACAAATGAAGGGGGAGCATCATGACCAGACGACTGACGACCGACTGCGAGGGATTTCATCGCCGCGACATGCTGAAAATCGGCGCGGCGGGCCTGTTCGGCCTGACGCTGCCGGACCTTCTGCGAATCGAGGCGCAGGGCGCACAGGCTGGACGCAAGGCCAAAGGAGTGATCCTCATCTGGCTTGGCGGCGGCCCATCGACGATCGACATGTGGGACCTCAAGCCCGACGCGCCGGCCAACATCCGCGGCGAGTTCAAGCCGATCAAGACCAGCGCGGCTGGCGTCGAGATCAGCGAGCATCTGCCGAAGATGGCGAAGCTGATGGATAAGTGCGCCGTCGTTCGTTCAATCCATCACAGCGTCCCCGATCATGGCGTCGGCACCGTCTGGATGATGACGGGCAACAAGCCGGCGCAGACGATGCAGTATCCGTCGCTGGGATCGCTCTGTTCAAAGCTGCTGCCGGGCGAGCCGGGCGTGCCGCCCTACATCACCTTCGGCAACGCGGGCGCCGGCAATGCCGGCTATCTCGGCACGGCCTACAACCCGTTTCAGGTCGAGGGATCGGGCCAGAACATGCGCGTTCGCGGCGTCTCGCTGCCCCAGGGCTTCACGCTCAAGGACCTCGAAGACCGCAACCAGCTACTCGAAGACATGGACAGCAATTTCAAGGCACTCGATCAATCTTCCGACACGGTGGCCGGCCTGGATAAGTTCCATCAGCAGGCGATCGACGTGCTGCGCGCCGACAAGACGAAGAAGGCGTTCGACCTCAACAGCGAGTCGGCCGAACAACGGGCGAAGTATGGCGCCGACGGTTTCGGCAATGCCCTGCTGGCCTCACGGCGGCTGATCGAGGCGGGCGTGCGCTTCGTCACCGTCACTCTCGGCGGCTGGGACACGCACGGCCAGAACTTCCAGGCACTGCGCACTCGTCTGTTGCCGCAAGTGGATCGTTCGCTGTCAGCGCTGATCGAGGACCTGAGCGTGCGGAAGCTGCTGGCCAGCACGGTCGTCTACTGTGCGGGCGAGTTTGGCCGGACGCCGAAGATCAACGGCGGCGCGGGCCGCGATCACTGGGCGCGGTCGATGGCGGTCCTGCTGGCCGGCGGCGGCATCAAGGCGGGTTACGCGCACGGCTCGACCGACGCGAATGGCCTGGCTCCGAACAAGGAGCCTTGCACGCCGGACGATGTGGCGGCAACGGTCTTCCACTGTCTGGGCATCGACAGTCATCACGAGGTGATGAGTACGTCGGGCCGGCCGATGAGCCTGTTCCGCGAGGGCAAGGTGATCGAGAAACTGGTAAGTTGATGACCGACCTGTCATTCAAGGAGTGAGCGAATGACGCAAAAGTTGACCGTCGTCAACGGAATGCAAGTGGCCGAGGAATGGCCGGAGCGGATCAAGGAAGCTCAGGAAATCGCCACCTATTACCTCCACATGAAAAAAATCACCGAAGGTCTGTCGCCACCGACCGGCTTGTCCGGGCGGAGCGCTGTTTGGCAACCAGAGGACTGAGGGCCTACTCCCTCCTCGCCGCCGCCCGGCTTGTCCGGGTGGAGCGCTGTTTGGATACCAGAGGACGAGGCGGAGTAACTCCCG
>JBBSDR010000457.1:0-5981 GCA_038240465.1 Gemmatales bacterium | reverse complement strand
CGCAGTGCTGGCTGCCGAAGAGACGACTTTTGATTCACGGTAGACAACGAACCATCGCCGAGGAATCCAGTAGCACAATGGGCTGCCCGGAATCGCGCATAGGTCAGCCTGTGGCGGCATTGCGTGTAGGTGGGTTTTTTGGAGCAACGCCTTGTCTTTGGCCGCTGGCTCAAGATCAACCAGTCGGGCAACCTGGGCAACGTGTTCTGGCGAAGCCACTTGCCTTGACACGAAGGCAACAGTCTGAACAACCTCTCCGGTAACCGCTGGGAAAACTTTTGGTCCCAAGTGCGCGAGGCAGATCAAGGTCGAACGAGCCAAGCAGTAGCTTCTGAACTCGTCGTATGTGTCCGTAAACATCCAGTTGTGGAGGGTGATCATGCCAACATAGTAAGACTCCGCAGCCAGTTCGCCACATCGCACGATGAAAGATGCGTACAGATCAGACTTAGTGGGCTTGTATTTGCTTTTCAAGAATGACTTCAAGCACGGGTTCAGGCCACGCTTCCCCATGTAGGGAGGGTTAGTGATGACGCAGTGGTAGCGTCGGCCAATGAACTGTGCCTGCTCGATGATCGGCAACAGTTTCCGAGCCGCACCTTGGCCGAACAGATCGCCTACCTTGTTAGCGACATGCCGAGTGTGAGCCTCGACCTCGGCCAGTTTATCCAGCACCATCGGAGGCACACGGATCAGCGATCCCAGCGTCTTCGCGTTCTCGAACAGCGTCACCAACCCGACAACGCTGGCCACATCGACTCCCAACGCGGCGGCGATGTCCGGGGAGTTCATGCCCTTCGTCTCCTGAAGGCCGATGACGTGCGGCTGCACGCCGCTGCTGAAGATGCGGCGGTCATCGGCACGGGCTTTCATGAGCAGGGCGAATGCCGCCAGTTGCGCAGCCCGGTCGTCAATCTCCACGCCGAAGAGGTTCTTCTCCAGAATCAGACGGGGGATGGATTTCGCCGGGTAGCCGCGTTCCCGGTAAATCTCCTTGAACAGGTCGTAGGCTTCCACAAGGATGTGCGCCGAGCCGCACGCCGGGTCGAGTAGGGTGATCTCATCGGGGTTCAGGGTGGCCGGCGTCAACGCCCGCAACTGCTCCTGCACCTCGCCAGTCTGCTCGGCGGGTTCGATGTAGTAGGGCATCCGCCCCTTGATGTTCGATTCCGGGTAGGTCGCCAGCCAAGTCCGCCCCAGCGTGTTCTGGACGAGGTAGCGCACCACCCACTTCGGCGTGAAGCGTTGGGTCGCCGCCGGGATGTCGGCACCGGCCACCACCTTGCCGATGACGGCCTCGTACCGCTCGGCGATGTATGACTCGTAGAGCCAGCCGAGGATCTCAACCTCCTGCCAATCTTCCTCTTCGATGGTGGCGACGAGTTTGCGGAGGATCGAGTCGGTGTGGAGCAGGCTTTTGGGCAGGACGAGTTCCGTCTCGTCCTCGATCTTCTCGAACAGGAACGGCATGGCCGTGTGCAGGGCGTTGCACTGGGCGATCAGCAGCAGTCGGTAAAGCTCGGTTTCCTTGCCGTCGAGCTTCAATTCGATGACATGTGGTTTCTTCAACCCCGGTAGATCGACGTGTTCGGCCTTCACCAGAATCTCCGGGGTGGCCTTGCCCTCGGGATGGCTGAGGACACGGAAGCTGGCACCGCCTTCGCCGTTTTCGAGGTACTCATGGATCTCCATGAAGCGGATCGCGACGAGCCGGTTGAACCATGTGTACGCCAACGTCTCCATCGTGGCGTCGAAGCCGTCGCGCCGGACCCGTTCTTCGAGAGCCTTCCGCTGGCTGCCCACGGCTTTGGGGAACGGACGCCCGCCGATCACGACCACGTCGCCCTTCATGGTGACCGGCTCGACCTTGGTGGCCGTCAGCCCGAAGTGCGCAGCGCGATCCGTCACCGCCTGGAGGAAGTCGCGGCGTGCTTGCGGAGCGTAGTTGCGGACGGCAGCCTTGTTCATGGACCTCACCGAATCTGGATGCGTTCGTCGTTGGCGATGGCCTTCTCCAGTTCCTGCCGCAGGGCCGTGAGGAAGGCGTCCACGTCGTCTTTCGTTTCGAGATACGCGGCAGAAACGAGGTCCGCAGGACGGACCACCTTCTGCCTCTTCACCGCCGGCACCTTCACGGCCACGGTCCCCTTGGGGACGGGCTTCTCGGCCTGCTTGCGGACGAATTCCTCAATGCGAGCCACGGCAGCGTCGAATGCCTTCACCGCCTCGGACTCGGCCTGGGTGACGTGGGCCACGCTCTCCTCCTGCTGGACCTGGGCCTTCAGGGTGTCGAGTGGCTGCACGCAGGCCGACCGCAGGGCGACATCCCCGCCAACCTTGGCCACATCCTGCGTGAGGGTGCCGACGAGGCCGTCGATGCGGCTGACAGCCTTCTGGCGGGCCTCGGCGACCAGACCGTCGTGGACGCCGGCGAGGGTGCCGATCAGCCCCTCGCCCTCCTGAATCAGGCCGTAGGGGGATGGCGCGGCCAGGATCTCCTGCATCCGCTTAAAGGCCGGGCAGGCGGTCGGGTGGCGCTCCAGTTCGAGCCGGTTCTTCTGGAAGCGGGCGCGGGCCTTGCGCAGCTTGTCCCATGCGGCCTTCTGGTGGCCGTAAAAGTGCGACACGTCGTGGTAATTGTCGGCAAGGTCTTCGAGGTCGTTCTTGAGGAGGTTGAACTGCTCGATGAACTTGGCGCTGTCCGTGATCCCAAGCAGCTTCTTCACCACTGCGAAGCCGTCGTCAATCGCCTCCTTGCCGGGGTAGTCGCCAGTGTCGGCCAGCGGCTTGGCGGTGGCAAGGTTGTCGTGCCAGTCGCGGAGCTTGTTCTTCAAGAAAATGACAAGCCCCTCCTCGCCGTCCGGCCCCATCTCGGCGAACAACTTCTTGCCAAGGTTGCGGGCCGACAGGATGGCTTTGGGGTCCGCCGTCACCCGCTTCTGGACGAGAATCTTGCGCCGCTTGGCCGGGGCGTTGATGGCCTCGTAGACCTTGTCGGTCGGCACCTGTGCGCCGTCCAGCATCAGGACGACTTCTCCCAGGACGATGAGCCGCGCCAGGAGCAGCATGACTTCCTCGTCCGGCCAGCCGTAGGGCCGCAGGCTGTAGCGTTTCTCGATCAGATCGTGCAGGACGGTCTGTCGGCTTTGACTTCCGGCCAGGGCGACGTAATTGCGGAGGTCTTCGAGGGCGTCCGGATTGTTCTCGCCCTTCTCAAAGAGCAACTGCTCCTTGGCGATGTCATTGCTGCGGAGGACGGCCTGGATTTCCTTGAGCGGCTCGGCAGAGAGTCGCTTCAGGTAGCCCATCTTGTGGAAGGTGTTCTGGATCAGGTATTCGAGGGCTTCCTCCAGCACGCCCTCGGCGTTGCCGGACTTCACCTTCAGCGGCTGGCCGGCGGCGTACACCTCGGCACCGGCGATCATCGTGCCGAGCATTTGCACCAGCCGCTCGCGGCGTTGCTGATTGTCCTGGCCCCGTTCCGCCAGGATGCGCACCGTCGATTGTAGCAGGGTGCCGTCATTCTTCCGCTTCAGATACTTGTCGGTCTGCAACCAGACGCGGAGTTCGCGGCCCAGGCTGTCGTCGTTGGCCAGACGCATGATGATGTGTCCGCCTTCGCTGCTGCTCTCCAGCAAGCAGCGAGGCTTCTCATAAGCTTCGTACTGGTCGGCCAGCGGCGTGATCACGGACACCAGCAAGGCACCGTCCGTTCGGCTGCCGACCGGATGGAGGTCGCAAAGCCGGTTGAAGGTGAAGTCCATCTTGTTGGCCGAGTAGCGGTGTTTTCGCTGCCCCTTCAGCACGTCATCGAAGACGATCTCACCGAGTAGCTTCGCCTCCTCGCCGCCGGTGAGATCGACTTGCTTGATCTCCTTGTTGATGTCGCGCTCTTCGTTGGTGAGGAAGAAGTAGTTCTCGCCGTTGCGGCTGATGAGGGTTTCCTTCTCCAGCCGGGCGAGGCTTTCCTCGATCTTCTGCTTGAGGGCCAGCCGGTCGGCGTCGATCTTGTCCAGGCAGAGCGTGACGAGGTTGTCGATGTTCGACTTGAACTCTTCGACGTAGCGGACGAGGAACAGCACCTGAAGCAACAGGATGTCGTATTTCTGGAGGCTCGGGTTCGTCTCCGCCTGGTCGATGGTCTTCTTGACGGAGGTGTCGAGGAAGCTCTCGATGGACGGGTAAAACTCGTAGAGCGGCACCAGAACACCGACTTCATCGAGTGCCATCGACTTGGTCGCGGACTGGAAGGCGTCGAGCATCGACCGCTCGCCCCGAGCAAGGTGCATTCCGGTCGCGCCGGCCTTGCGGATCGCCTCGAACACTTTCTGCACAAGCTGGAACTGGTACGGCACGAACGGGTAGTTGCCGGCGAAGTCGTCGGCGTCCTTGAAGTGCCGGAACGTCATCCCGCACTGGCGAAAAGTCAACTGGTGCTTGAGGATGTCGCCCTTGGCGGCATACACCCCCGCCAGTTCCGGCAGCACCTCATCCTTCTTGGCCAGCAACCGGGCCTGGATGACCTCATCGACATTCGCGCTCGACAGTGAAAGCGGCGGGAAGAACCGGCCCTGGATCTTCGAGAAGTCGTTCCGCTTGGCGCGGTTGATGTCGCCCAGGACCGTGTCCATGTCCTCCTGCGACGTGACCACGACCCAGGCCCGCCGACGGCAGATGGTGCCGAGTTCCTCGGTGATGGTCTGGAGGTTGAGCATCAGGTGCGAGTCGGAGCCGATGAACTGGCCGACCTCGTCAACGAGGAAGACGAGCCGGTGCAGCGGCCCCTTGGCGTCGAGGTACTCCTTGACCCATTTGCAGAAGTTCTCCACCGTCAGCGAGAAGTTGTCCTCGGCACTGTCGATCCACTTTTCCGCCGCAGTCTTGCTTTGGCCGAGCGTCTCGCTGAGAGCTTGCACGACCTCGTCGCGGTTGAACTGGTAGGCGTCCCGCTCGGCGAGCCAGTCCGTGCCGGTGATGCGTTTGTAGGCTTCGTGAAACGCCTGGAGCTTGCCCTTGCTCTGGAGGTGACGCTCCAAGTGGGCGATGTGCGGGTGGTCGCCGCTGTAGCCCTGAAGTTCGTTCAGCACCTTCAGGAAGACACGGAGGATCAGGTCGCGGCCCGTGCGGTGATCGGCCTTGCTGTCGATGTTGAACAGCACCACGTCGGCGTTCGAGGCGACCGCCCGCTGGATGTCGCCGAAGAACATCGCGTCCTGCACCTTCGTGCGGAAGAACTCGACGGCGGGCTTCTGTTGGCCGACGTGGGCGTGCGTGCGGTTGCGCAGCAGGTACGAGAGGACTTTGAGGAGGTGGCTCTTGCCGCTGCCGAAGAAACCAGAGATCCAGATGCCCATCTTGCCGGCGGCGTTTCCAGCCTTCCCCTGATCGACCGCTTCGAGATACCAGCCGATGAACCGGCGGATGTGGTGATCGAGTTCGCGGGTGACCACGAACTCGTCCAGTTCCTGCCAGACGGAGTCGTCGTCGAGCTGGTCCGCTTTCACGACGCCGTTGATGGCGCGGAAGATGTCGCGGTCGAAGAGGTCTTTGATTTGAAGCATGGGCTATCGCGTTTCTCGTCAGGGGACCAGCTTGAAGGCCCGGTAGTAGTTGTTGCTCTTGAGCTTACCGAAGAGCCGCAGCGACTGCCCGTCGTACCGACCGGGGTAGAACAGCACCAGCGGCGTCGTCCCCATGACCGGGTGGAGGTTGTTCAGCAAGGTGTGCGAACGCAGCAGTGGCCAGACGCTTCCCGCCCCAGAGACGAGGATCAGGTCGTGAGATTGCGGCTGGGCCACCTCGGCGAAGTACGCGGCGACCTTGCCTTCATGAAGCGGCCCGGCGAGGGCTTTGAGCAGGGCCGCGTCCCCCTTCTCCCGCTGCATCTGGAGGGCTTTGTCGAGGAGCCTCCTGGCACGGAGGTAGTCCAGCACGAAGTCGAAGAGGTTGACGTGGTGGACCCGCAGCCCCGGCGACTGCTT
>JBBSDR010000456.1:0-5985 GCA_038240465.1 Gemmatales bacterium | reverse complement strand
AGCCAGCGACCGTCGGGACTGAAGCAGATCGAGAACAGCCCCAACTGCCAGCGCGGGCCGTCCGGCGGCAGGATGCGCTCGACCTTCCCTGTGGCCGCGTTCCAGATCCTGACGCGGCCGCTGTCGCTCGCACCGGCGAGCCAGCGGCCATCCGGGCTGAAGCAGAGCGCCTCCGTCCCGTTAAGCTCCGGCGCCGGGCTGCTCAGGAGCTTTCCCGTCTCGTCCCAGATATGCACCGCGACCGGGGTCAGGTTGGTACGCTGGGCCGAGTAGTCGCAGGAAGCCAGGCGCTTGCCGTCCGGGCTGACGCAGACGCTCCGGATCGCGTAGTGATGCCCCGGCAAGGTGAGCAGCGGAATGCCCTTCTCAACGTCCCAGACGCGCAGTTGCCCATCCCGGCCACCCGAGATGATCCGCTTACCATCCGGGCTGAAGCAGGCGCTCTTGATCCAGCCAGCCTCCGCGTTCAGCGTCAGGGCCGACTGCCCGACTCGCGCATCCCACAGCCGCACGGTTTTGTCCCAGCCGCCCGTCGCAATCGTCTTGCCGTCAGGACTGAAGCAGACACCCTGGGCAGGGTTGGAGATGCCTCCTTCACCGCGGCTGGCGTGGCCGCTGAACCCGAGGCGTTCCTCGCCGGTTTCCACGTCCCAGATCTTCACCAGTCCGTCCATGCCGCTCGTGGCGAGCCAGCGGCCGCGCGGATCAAAGGACAGGCCCATGACCATCCGCTGGTGTCCCTTGATGGCGTTCAGTTCCTTGCCCGTGCCGGCATCCCAGAGCTTGATCTCACCACCGCCCCCGCCCGAGGCGATCTTCTTGCCGTCGGGGCTGAAGCACACTCGTCTGGCGACTCCGGGGTGGGCGGCGAATGAGAGACGCTGCTTGCCCGACGCGACGTCCCAGACCCAGATCAGGCCTGGTGTGGGGGCCACCGGATCGCCGCTGCCGGCCACGACCTGCGAGCCATCGGGGCTGAAGTCGGCCGAGTGAACGATTTCTCGATCGCGGTTACGGATGACCGGAATCGTCTTGACGGCATCTCCCGTTTTCGGGTCCCAGATGCGCACGCTCCCATCGGAGCCGGCCGAGACGAGTCGGCTGCCGTCGCGGCTGTAGCGGACGCTGTAGACGCTCTCGGTGTGGCCGCGCAGCACGCGACTCTGCTTGCCCGTCAGGGCATCGAACAACCTGACTTCGTTCAAACCGGCGGCCGCCAACTGGCTGTCGTCGGGACTGAAGGTCACATCGTAGATGGGTTGTTTCAGTCCCTCGATGGAGAGGAGGACCTTTGCCGAGGCCGCGTCCCAGACCTTGATTTCCCCGGCAAGCTCGCCGCTCATGGGGCCTCCGCTAGAGGCAAGTCGCCGGCCATCCGAGCTGAAGCTGACACTGGTGACCTCGAAACGGTGTCCCGTAAAGATCCGCTGGCCGCGATGCCGGATCAGGTTGTAAAGGCAATCGTGTTCCCAGCCGCGCAGGTCCCAGTGACAGCGCTCAAGCGTTTCGAGTGCCTCGACGGCCCGGCCGGCGATGAACGACGCCTGGCTCTGGCCCAACAGGCCGGCGTAGACCAGCCGCTCGGCCCGCTGCCGGGCTGCCTTCTCATCCTTCAGTGCTTTCTCCATCGCCAGCAGGGCTCTCTGCTCCTGGACGAGCGCTCCTTCTTTCTCGATTCGCTCCGTCTTTTCGTTTTCGGCGTTCTGATCGGCGCGCTGCCGCTGTCCCTCCGCGACCAGGTACAACCCCGTTGACCCGGCCATGCCCAGAAACAGCGCCACGAACAATCCCGCCAGCGCCGGGTTGCGTTTGCTCCAGCGCCAGACGCGCTCGCCGCGTCCGACAGGTCGTGCCAGCACCGGCTCGCCGCGCTCGTATCGCCTCAGTTCCTCCGCCAGCTCTCGTGCCGACGGATAGCGCCGCGCGGGTGTCTTCTCCAGGCACTTCAGGCAGACCGTCTCCAGATCGCGCGGCACTCCGGGGTTCAGCTCGCGCGGCGACAGCGGCTCCTGGGTCAGCACCAGCCGCATGGTGTCCATCGCCGACGCCGACTGAAATGGCGGCCGGCCTGTCAGCAGACAGTAGAGGACCGCGCCGAGGCTGTAGATGTCGGCGGCGGGGCCAATCGCCTGCAAGTCGCCCCGCGCCTGCTCGGGCGGCATGTAGGACGGGGTCCCCATCACGTCGCCCGTGACCGACAACCCGCCTTCCTCCGCAACCCGGGCCAGGCCAAAGTCGGTCAGGAGTGGGACCTGAGACTCCAGAGGAGCAGCGAGAGACTGTGTGTCTTCTGACCGGTCCCGCGTCCCGCGCCCCTCGTCCCGCAGCAGCACGTTGTGGGGCTTGAGGTCGCGATGGATGACGCCATGCTCGTGGGCGTGCTGGACAGCCTCGGCGGTCAAGCGCACGAGGCGCGCGGCCTCACGCGGGGGCAGCGGCCCCTTCTGCACCAGTCCCTGAAGGGAACCCCCCGGGACATAAGCCATGCTGAAGAAGTGCTGGCCGTCGCTCTCACCGACCTCGTAGACGGGGACGATGTTGGGATGGTCGAGAGTGGCGGCAGCGCGGGCCTCGCGCTGGAACCGCTCGATGGCCCCGGTCGAGCTGAGCTGTCCGCTCAGGATCATCTTGAGGGCGACCAGACGGTTCGCCTTGATCTGCCGGGCCTTGTAGACGACGCCCATGCCGCCGCGCCCCAGCGTGTCGAGAATCTCATAGCCCGGAAGCGTTGGGCCAGCAGGTGCCGCCGGACTCACGGTCCCCGCACCGAGCGAGTGCCGTGTGGCGTTTGGGTCCGCCGGCTGCGGCTGTGTGGAGGGGGTTATCGCAGCCGGATCGCTCGGGAGGGGGTGAAGCGTGTTGAGCGTTTGGTCCAGGCCCGGCGGCGGGGGGGTGGTACCAGCCCGGTCGGCGGGAGAATTTGTTGGAGGCGCAACCGTGACGGGTGCGCCTCCAGCACCGAGAACGGAAACGACCAGCCCGCACTTTGGACACTGGACGTTCTTGCCCGCGGCCGTATCCGGCGCGTTCATCCTTGTCTGGCACCCGGTACAAGTCACGAGAATCGCCATCGTTGGATCCCTTCGCTGGCTTCTATGAGCAACGGTATCATGCCAGACTGAGCCGTCGCATGCACCTGATTTCCACACACGCTGGCGTCGCGCCTATACTGATCGCTGGAAAACTCCCAGACAAATCAGAGACCCGTGATGACCCTGGACGACTTTCTGCATGCGATTGTCGCGCATCCGCATAGCGCCGCAACGACATGGGCAGTGCTGGCCGACTGGCTGGAGGAGCAGGGCGACCCGCGCTGGGAACTGGCGCGCCTTCTGCACCAGCGCGACTACCAGAGCGGCATGCAACCCGAGGAGCGCGATGAGCGTGTGCGTCAGTTGCTGGCGTCGGGGGTGGAACCGATCGCTCCTGCTGTCATCAATTCGATTGGCATGAGGCTCGTGCTGATTCCCGCCGGAACGTTCCTCATGGGATCGCCGGAGGGTGAAGGGGACGACGATGAGCATCCCCAACACGAGGTCGAGTTCACGAGGCCTTTTTACCTTGGCGCCTGGCAGGTCACGCAGGACCAATATCAGCACATCATGGGCCAGAACCCCAGCTACTTCTGCTCTGCGGGAGACGGCAAGGACAAGGTCAAGGGGAGAGACACGAAGCAGTTTCCGGTCGAGACCGTCTCCTGGGATGATGCGATGACCTTCTGCAAGACACTGTCAAAACTGCCGGAAGAGAAGAAGATTGCCCGCAGCTATCGCTTGCCAACCGAAGCCGAATGGGAATATGCTTGTCGCGGAGGGGCGGCTTCTTACTCTCCTTATCATTTTGGGGCCGCGTTTTCTCCCCACCAGGCTAACTTCGACCAGACCAATCTCGGCCGACCCTGTTCCCTCGGCTTCTATCCCGCCAATGCCTTCGGCCTGTTCGACATGCACGGTAACGTCTGGGAGTGGTGTCTCGACTGGTACGACGAAGACTACTACAAGAACAGCCCGAAAAGAGACCCCCATGGTCCGGATCAGGGTAACGCTCGTGTGCTGCGCGGCGGCTCGTGGAGCAGCGGCGCGTGGCTCGCCCGCTCCGCCATCCGCACCAGGGACGCGCCTGCAGGGCGCGACTGTGGCTATGGATTCCGGATCGCGTTTTGCTCGGACTGAGTTACTCTCGTGTACCGCGTATACTGATCGCTGTGACACCAGCAAGCAATCCAACGGAGCGACCATGACGGTACTCCTCACCTCGACCCAGACGTCGATTCCGTTCGGGCAACGTCTGAGCGCGAACCTGGGCATCCCTCTCGCCTCGATCGACCGCCAGGATTTCCCCGACGGCGAACATTACCTGCGTTTCGACATCAGCGAACGGCTCGGCCTTCTCGGACAGCATGTCGTCATCGTGGCCGCGACGGAGAACGGCGTCAGCATCGACGAGGTCTATCGGCTCGGTTGCGCCGCCGTCAAATCCGGAGCGCAATCGCTGGTACTGGTACTGCCGTACTTCGGCTACTCGACGATGGAGCGCGCCGTCAAGCCGGGCGAGGTGGTGTCGGCGAAGACGGTGGCCCGGCTGCTGTCGAACATCCCGCGCGCGCCACAGGGCAACTACGTCCTGACGATGGACCTGCACGCCAGCGGCATCGTCCACTATTTCGAGGGCGACATCGTCGCGCTGGAACTGTACGCCGAGGAGAAGATCGTCGCCGCCATCGAGGCGCTGAAGTTGCCAGATTTGTGTCTCGCCTCGACCGACATGGGCCGGGCGAAGTGGGTGGAGGTCTTCGCCAATCGGCTGCATGCGCCGGTTGCGTTGATTCACAAGAAACGGCTCAGCGGCTCGCAGACGAAGGTGTCGGCGGTCGTCGGAGATGTGGGCGGCAAGAACGTCGTCCTGTTCGACGACATGATCCGCACCGGCGGCTCGCTGGTCCAGGCGGCGGAGTGTTATCTGAACGCCGGCGCGAAGTCGGTCCACGCGGCGGCGACGCATCTGGTGATTCCCGAGGGGACCGTGGCACGGCTGGAAGCGTCGCCGATCGCGCGCATCATCGGCACCGATACGCATCCGAATCATCGTCTTGTTGAAGGCCGGCCGCGTTTCCAGGTTGTGTCTGTCGCAGATATGTTTGCCGATGTGGTTCGGAAGCTGGTGCGGTAATATTAGAGAGACGAACCGGAGAGAACCGATGCTCACCGCGCTGTTGCTGGCGTCCGTCGCCGTGCTTCCAGAGCCTCCTGCTCCGGAGGCGAATACCATGCAGCCCGTCTGGAGCCGAAGGGTTCACATGCCGGCGGCCTCGGTTGCATTCTCTCCAGATAGCCGAGTCGTCGCCTTCGGTCATCTCGATACCGGCAGGATTGTCCTCTCTGAAGTCAGTTCTGGCAAAACGCTCCACACGTTGCGACAGGCGGAAGGCGAACGAGTGGAATTCATTGAGTTCAACTCGGACGGGAAAGTACTGGAGACGCGCACGTCGAACTTCACAGAGCGTTTTCCCACAGTCGCAATTCGCTTGTGGGAAGTCGGCACCGGCAAGGAACTCTTCTTGAAACGGGTTCAATGCATCTATGAGACATTTCCGATGCGGCCGAGGGTGTTCTCCCCCGACAAGAAGTTGCTTGCTCTCTCGGATGGAGAATTCAAGATTCGACTGCTGGACGTTGGCACGGGTAAGGAAATCCGCAAACTGATGGGTCACGAGTCAACCGTGCTGTCGGTGCAATTCTCCGGCGATGGGAGCAAGCTGGCGTCGTTCGATGAAGACGAAGTCATTCTCTGGGACATCCTTGCGGGGAAACAGCATGGCCGGCGCAAGTGGAGAGGGCGACAGGTCCAGGGTGTTCACTTCGACGGCGAGCGGCTGCTGGTGGCTGTGGCGGAGACCGCAACGACACGCCCTTCGAGTACCCTGTGGGACTTCGCGGAGAACACCAGGATCATCGAGACGCCGTACCTACTGGCAGGAATCGGTCT
>JBBSDR010000455.1:0-5991 GCA_038240465.1 Gemmatales bacterium | reverse complement strand
CTGACTCCTGACCCCTGACTCCTGACTCCTGACTCCTGACCCCTGACCCCTGACTCCTGACCCCTGACTCCTGATTACTTGGGTCTACCATCGAGGAAGCCCTCGAGCTGGCGGCTGCGGACGGGATGCTGCAGCTTGCGGACGGCCTTGGCCTCGATCTGGCGAACGCGCTCGCGCGTCACCTTGAAGATCCGGCCCACTTCCTCCAGCGTGTAGGTGTAGCCGTCGCCCAGGCCGTAGCGGAGCTTGATGATCTCACGCTCGCGATAGGTCAGCGTCTTGAGTACCTGGTCGATCTTGTCCTTGAGCATCTCCTGCGTCGCGGCATGGACCGGCGACTCGGCGCTGTCGTCCTCAATGAAGTCGCCGAAGTAGCTGTCCTCGCTCTCGCCGACCGGCCGATCCAACGAAATCGGATGACGGCTTATTTTCAGGACACGCCGCGTCTCCTCGACGGTGTAGCCCGCTTCCTTGGCCATCTCCTCCATCGTTGGCTCGCGGCCGAGTTGCTGCAGCAGCTTCTTCGAGACGTTGCGCAGTTTCGACATCGTCTCGATCATGTGGACCGGAATGCGGATCGTCCGGGCCTGGTCGGCGATGGCCCGCGTGATGGCCTGCCGAATCCACCACGTCGCGTAGGTCGAGAACTTGTAACCTCGGCGATACTCGTACTTGTCCACCGCCCGCATCAGACCGGTGTTGCCTTCCTGGATCAGATCGAGGAAGCTCAGGCCGCGGTTGCGGTACTTCTTGGCGATCGACACGACCAGACGCAGGTTGCCGCCGGACAGTTCGCGCTTGGCCTGCTCGTACTCGGCGAAGCGCTTCTTGACGATCTCGACGCGCTTGCGCAGGCTGGCCGGCTCCTCGAGCGTCTGCAGCATGTAGTCGCGCAGTTCCTTCTCGAAGTTGGCCCGGTCCTCGCGCTTGCCCTTGTCGTCCTTGATCGCCTCGATGTTCTTCTCGAGTTCGTCCATCCGCACCGAGATTTGCTCCAGCTTCTTCATCAGCGGCTGGACCTTCTGCGTGCGGATCGACAGTTCCTCGACCAGCGTCACGGTCTTGCGCCGGCGAATCCGCAGCGAACGGCGGCCCTTCCGCTTCGCTTCCTCGTCCTGTTCGGCGTCGAGAATCACCTCGAAGTCGCGCTCGTTTTCCTCTATCAGGTGTTCGAGCGTCTTGAGGTTGTGCGGCATCCGCTGCAGGATCTTGTCCTTCTCGAGGTTCTCCGTCAGCGACACCTTCACCGTGCGGTCGAAGGGCAACTCGCCGGCGTGAACGCGCCGCAGCGTATCGACGACCTGGCGCAGGACGCCATCGCACTCGAGGACTTTGCGGCGGAAGCGCTTCCGTGTCACCTCGATCTTCTTGGCGAGAGCGATTTCCTGATCGCGGCGCAGGAGCGGGATCTCGCCCATCTGGGTGAGGTACATGCGCACGGGATCGTCGATGCGCCGGCCGTCTTCTTCATCGACGAAGGTCGTGAGGTCGAGTTCGGAGCGAAGTTCCTCGTCGAGGTCCGGCGCTCCGGGAGCGCCGCGCTCGCGTTCCTCGGCCTCGGACTCGTCGATCAACTCGATGCCTTCCTCCTCGAGGTGGACGAGCAGTTGATCGAGCTTCTCGGGATTGACGGCGTTATCGGGCAGATAATCGTTGACCTGACCGTAGGTCAGGTAGCCCTTCTCCTTGCCCTGTTCGACCAAGGTCTTCAGGCCGTCTTCGATTTTCTCCATCAAACTCTCCCCGGCTGATTGCTGATTGCTGATTGCTGATTGCTGATTGTTCGGAGGGAGCTTCTCGATCCGATGAAGCCCGCCGATTACAAATCGTCAATCGTCAATCTTCAATCATCAATTTCTCTATTGGTTCTGCAACTGCCGAAGCAGTTCCAGGACCGACTCGTTATCGGAGGCGGCCTGAAGCTGGTTGTGCAGTTCCTGTTTTTCGGCGCGAGCGCGACGCTGGCGGAAGGCGTTGACCACCTGGGCCAGCCACGCGGAACGGTTCGGATTCTGTCTTCCCAGATCGTGCAGCTTGAGGACCCATTCGGCCAGTTCCGGGGGATCGAGGCGAGCCCGCAGTTCGTCCAGGGTGGGCGGCAGGCCCCGGGTCTGCAGGTCGTACAGGCTCCGGAGCATTTTTTGCAATCCGGGATGCTCGACGTCCTCGATCGCGACGGCCATCATGGCTTCTGGCACCAGGGCCGGCTCAGCCAGCAGCACCTCCAGCAACTGGCGCTCCTCGGGGGCGGGGCGTGCCCCGCGGGCGGCTTCCGCCACGGCGGCCGGGGGCAGAACACGTTCCTCCGGCGAACGCCGTTGCCGGCGCAGTTCTTTCAGGCGTGCCCATACGATCTCCTCCTTGAGAGCCAGGCGTTGAGAAATCCGGCTGACGATCAGTTCCTGCTTGACGGCTCCTGCCTGCCCCGGCGCCTCCGGCGCCAAAGCAATGATGCCCAGCACGCTATCCACCGCGCGCCGCCGTCCTTCCACCGAGGCCATCGCCTCACTGGCAAGGACGCGATTCAACTTGAAGTCCAGCGCATCGATCGCGCCATCCAGGACGGCCTGGAATCGCTCCGTGCCTCCCTCCTGCGTCAACAGGTCGCAGGGGTCGAGTCCCTCGGGAAGCACGGCAATGGCCAGATCGACTTCCGCGCCGGCGAAAATCTCCAGGGCGCGATCGACTCCCGTGTCGCCGCCCGCGTCCGCATCGAACACCAGGACCACGCGCTCCGCGAAACGCCGCAACTGATGGACGTGCTGCGCCGTCAGCGCCGTCCCCATCGTGGCCACCACCTGCCCGAAACCGCACTGATGAGCCATCAGGACGTCCGTGTAACCCTCGACGACGGCAAGATAGTGGACCTTGCCGGCCGGTCCGCGAGCGTGGTCGAGGCCGAAGACCTGCTCGCTCTTGTTGAATAAGGGAGTGTCCGGGGAGTTATAGTATTTCGGCGCTCGCGATGCCAGCGGCGATTCGGGCAGGATCCGGCCGCCGAAGCCGATGGTGCGGCCGAGCGAATCGCGGATCGGAAACAGAACCCTGTCGCGGAACCGGTCGTAATAACCAGGGCCGCGCATCCGTTTGGCGATCAGGCCCAGCTTTTCGAGCAGTTCGAGGTCCTTGGCCGCCTCGCCCGCGCGCTGAACCAGCCAGTCGCCTTGCAGCGGAGCGTAGCCGACGCCGAATTTGCGAATCCACGGGCCGAGCAGCTTGCGTTCGCCGAGATACTTGCGCGCCGCGTCGGCAAGTTCGCTCTCGAGCAGGCACTGCTGATACTCGCCGGCGGCCCAGTGCATGACGTCGAACAAACGAGTCTTCGCCTCATTGCGAGCCGTGGCGGCGGGACTGTCGTCAAAGACGATGTTGGCCCGAAGAGCGAGCATGTGCAGAGCTTCGAGGAAAGGGACGCGCTCTCGTTCCATCACAAAGGAGATAACGTCGCCGAATTTTCCACAGGCCCAGCAGCGATAGTTCTGATAGCGCGGATCGACGGTGAACGAGGGCCGATGATCGTCGTGGAAGGGACAGAGTCCCTTGTAGGCGGGGCCAGCCTGTCGGAGTGCGACGTAGCCGCCCACCACCTCGACAATGTCGAGTGCTTCTTTGACCTGCTTGGCCCGGTCGGTCATCAAGGGGCTACCCACGTGCAAGGGCCAGGGAGTTCACTTCCACTGCGCGCCTCTGCAAGTGAGGCGGGGCCGCGATCAATCCGGCTGTTTCGCTCCCAAGCGGCGGGCCGCTCGGTTCCCTGCTTCTGACGCAAGTCTAGTTAGATAAGGAGCTTGAGTTCGTTTTGGCTCCTCTCTTCTTCGCAATTATAGCCGCATGTGCAAAAGGCGTCAAGCTAGGCAAGTCCCGGCACAGGCGCGGTTTGATTGTCCTATCCCGTTCAGGGTCAACTGGTTAACCCAAATGGCCTCCCGAGACTTTGCTTGGCCGCACAGTTTGCAGCATCCGCACAGAAGAAAAAGACCGCGAAGCCAGTCTCTTGCGGGGATCCCTTCCACGCGGAGAACGCGGCGAACACGGAGAGAAAGAAACAGAAATCCAGACATTCTCGCGCCCGGGGTGGTTTCCTTTTCAGTTTCATCGCGCTCTTGCCGCTTGCGGCTTAGCGGGCAGTCCACCAAGCCGCAAGCGGCAGCATGGTATTTTACTTCGTCCCCAGCGGCGCGCGTCCTTCCTGCACTTCCTTCAATCGCTCCAGGTAGCGCTCATACAAACGAGTGTGCTTGCTGACCGGTGACAGCGGCTTGCCGTCGATGAACAGCCCCAGCACTTGCGTCGAGGCCTGCAAGATGTCGCCGTTGGTCAGCACCAGGTTGGCGCGCTTGCCCGGCGCGATGCTGCCGAACTCTTTCTCGACGCCGAGGACCTGCGCCGGATAGAGCGTCACGGCCTTGAGTCCTTCTTCCGGCGGCAAACCGTAACTGACCGCCATCGCCGCCTCGTATGGCAGGTTCCTCGTATTGGAGCCGCCGCTCGAACGGATGCAGAAGCGGACGCCCGCCTGATGCAGTTTCGCGGCGCAGGCGAAGGGCGCGTCGTAGGGATCGTACCGTTCGCTGGGCATCGCCATGATGGGGCCGACGATTACGGGGATGTCGCGTTTCTTCAGTTCACCGGCGACCTTCCACGAGTCGATCGCGCCGCTGAGAATCATCTTGATCTTCAGTTCGTCGGCCAGCTTGAGGGCTTCGAGGATCTCTTCGTGACGATGGGCCTGGACGATGACCGGCCTGTCGCCGCGGGCATAGGGAGCGAGCGCTTCCAGACGAGGATTGCCGGGCGTGGCGGGATTCTGCTTGCGGCTGTCGTCGTACACCTTCGCTTGCCGGAATAGCTCCTTGAGCTTGCGCACCTTCTCCTCACGCAGTTTGCGCGAGAGCGAGCGGCCGGGATTGGGGCCATTGGGATCGGTGAGCAGGAACGCCGAGGTGGCGGGAGCCGGAAAGTCAATGTGCAGAGCGAGCGGATCGACAATCGTCATCTCCTTCGGAACCCAGCCGGCCAGGTTGATGAGCGCGCTCTGGCCCGCGACGATGGCGCCGGTCGGACGGGTTACGACGGTCGTGACGCCGTTGGCGCGCGTAACCGGGATCAATTCGGAATCGGGATTGATGCCGGTGCTGGCGCGCAGGTCCGGCTGGAAGTCGCCGCTGTCGGCGTAGTCGATGGTCTCCTTCGCGGACCCCAGTTCGGTCAGGCCAAGGACCGTGCCGGCGTCGATCATGCCGGGATAGAGGTGCAGCCCCTTGCCGTTGATCACAACAGGTTTTGTCTTTGTTGGAACAACCGAGACCTTGATGTCCTTCTCACCGGCGCCGATGACAACTCCGGTCCCTTCCTTGCCGTCGGAGTTGAACGCGGCGTTATCCAGGACACTGCCTGGATGAATGTCCTCGATCTTCCCGTTTTCGATGATGACCGTGGCCGGGCTGATGACGGGACCGCTAACGGGATGAACGGTGACACCGCTGATGACGTAGCACTTCGCGATCGCCACCTTCTTAAGCGCGTCCGCCGGCTTTGCCGGTGCTGCCTCCGCCGGCTTGAATGGCGTCAGCTTCTCCGCGTGCTGGAAGTATACCTCGCCATCGATCAAGGCCATTTCCACCCGGCTGTAACTGTTGAGCGGATGACCGTTGAAGATGGCGAGATCCGCATCCTTGCCAACTTCGAGAGTGCCGATCCGCTTCTCCAGCCCGAGTTGTTTCGCCGGGTTCAGCGTGATCGCCTTGAGTGCGTCCTGCTCGCTCAGGCCACCGTACTTGATGAGTTTCGCCGCCTCCTGATAGAGATGCCGCATCAACTCGTGGCTGTCCGACTTCAGACAGACGTCCACCCCTGCCTTGTGCAGGATGGCTCCCGCATAGGGAATCGCGTCGAACGCCTCAATCTTGTACGCCCACCAGTCGGAGAACAACGAACACGACGCGCCGTGGTCCGCAATCTCGGCCGCGATCTTGTACCCTTCGAGGACGT
>JBBSDR010000454.1:0-5992 GCA_038240465.1 Gemmatales bacterium | reverse complement strand
TTCGTGGACCCTGTCTGTCCCGATCGCTTCCCGAAACAGCGCGACGGTCTGCCGGGTCAACTTCGGATCGTTGACCAGCGCCGGCGTGAAGCCACCCACGTCCACGCGAATCGACGGGTCCGGTGCTCCCGCGCCGCGTGCCGCTGCCATCACCTTGCGCTCGATGGCCTCCAGCACCTGCTTGCGCACGGAATCTTTCGTCGTCCGGACGGTCAGTTCCAGTTTCACCTCGTCGGGAATGATGTTGTGCTTGCTGCCGCCATGAATCGAGCCGACGGTCACGACGGCGCTGTCGGCCGGATTGATCTCGCGGCTGACAATGGTCTGCAGATCGAGGACGATCCGGGCGGCGAGGACGATGGGATCGATGGTCGTGTGCGGAGCGGCGCCGTGTCCTCCCTTGCCGCGAACGATGATGTCAACCGAGTCGACGTTGGCCTGCATGGCTCCTTCGCGGTAGTTGACCTGGCTGTGCGGATAGCGAGCATCGCAGTGCAGAGCGAGCGCCAGATCGGGCCGGGGAAATCGCTCGAACAGTCCATCCGCCAGCATCAGCCGGGCGCCCGCGCCGATCTCCTCGGCAGGCTGGCCGACGAACAGGAGCGTCCCCTGCCAGCGTTCTTTCATGCCGGCCAGAACGCGAGCGGTGCCAACAAGTGCGGTCATATTGACGTCGTGGCCGCAAGCGTGCATGACGCCGACTTCCAGGCCGTCCTTGTTGCGAACGCGGACCTTGCTGGCGTAGGCCAGTCCGGTTCGCTCGACGAGAGGCAGACCATCCATGTCGGCCCGCACCATCACGGTCGGTCCCTTGCCGTTCTTGAGGATGGCGACGACGCCATGACCACCCACGTTTTCGGTGACGGTGAACCCGGCGGCTTTCAGTTCCTTCGCCAGCCGGGCCGCCGTCTGCACTTCCTGAAGCGACAACTCCGGGTTGGCGTGCAGATGCTTGTAGAGCACTTCGAGCGAGGGGTAGTCCTTGACGATCCGCTCCTCAATGTCGGCAACGAGCCTTGAGAGGGAAGGCTTCTCCCGGGCCGTCACGCCGTCAACCATCACCAGCAGAAGCGCAAGGAGGGACAGGACAGTCGGCCGGAAGTGCATGGACAATTTCTCCGCAATGTGTTGGAGATGGAAGAGACGAAGCCACCACGTCGCCACTTCATTCCTCAGGCACTTTTTCCTGCACTGGAATCGTCAGGCGATTCTGGAGGCTTGATCCGTGTGAGGATGTCCAGGAGTTGACGACCGGGGACCGTCCCGGCGTATTCCTGGATACTTGCCACACTTACTCGCACCATCCAGGAGCAGACGGCAGCGCACCGTTCCCTCAGTTTCGTTCGCGGATGACCGCGCCGCTCCCAGGGCAGTTCCACCTGGACCTCTGCCGGTGCTTCGTCGAGTTGTGTAGTGATGGCAACAACCCACACATGTCCGTCTTCTCGAATGTCCGTATCGGGGGAAACGATCACGACCGGCCGACACTTCGGGTTCCGGCCCTGCGGGTCGAGCAATTCCACCCAGACAATCCGCCCGCGACAGAGTTGAGACACGACGACCCCTCGTCAGAATGGCTTGCTCTCTGAAGCATAGTACGAAGCGGGTGGCTGACGCTGTGGCCCGATCTGGTCGAGGTCGGTTGTCGTCAGTGGATAATCCCTTGCAGCCAGGTCTTCCAAGTCTTCGGCACTTTGCCAGCGGTCGAAGACGCTGGCTTTCAGCCGCTCCAGGCCGACGATTTCCGGCAAGAGAGTATCCGGATCCGGGCCGTCGCCCCTTCCTCGCCTGGCAAGCCATGTTGCAAGGGCGTGGGTGTCCTTGAGCTGGCTGAGGCGCTTCAAAAAGGCCCCCAGCAATTGCGGACGTGCCGCTTGAATCTTCGCCGTTTGTCCTTGAGCAACGTCCACAACGATACGTTGCCAGGCCTTCTCGAAGGTGAGCGCCGAACCCTTCATGCCCTCCACAGCCCAGCCCAACTCGCGCAGGATGATGCGAACAAGGTCCGCGATATTTTCCAGGCTTTCCGCGACCGGAGCGGCGGTCTCCAGTTGCAGCAACAGGTCTTCGGGCATTCTGACGCCTCCTTCATGCGTTGGCGGTCAAGTCGAAGGCACGGAACTGCGCCTCTATAATATACACGAGGATACGCTATCAGCTTATGAGGCGGTGAAAGGGGATCATGACCCGACAAGAGTTCATGCTTGCGGTACTCGCTGCCGGTGACGGCGAGGGGTACAAGGCTGTGCAGGTCCAGAAGCTGTTTTTCCTCCTGGACAGGATGGTCCCCGTCCGTATTGGCGGCCCCAGGTTCAACTTCCAGCCCCACGACTACGGCCCCTTCGATAAAGACGTGTACGAGGAACTTCGTGCCCTTGCGGCAAAGGGCCTGGTAGCGATCGATTCCCCAACGGATGGGCCGCTCACCTACCGCGCAACGCACAAAGGAATGGTGGCGGGGGAAGAGTTACTCGGTCAGTTCGATCCGGGAACGGCCGACTACATCCGCCGGCTGTTGGCCTGGGTGCGCAGCCAGTCCTTCACATCATTGGTGTCGGCTGTTCACCAAGTGGCTCCGGATATGGCGGTGAACAGGATCTTCAAGGAGGCGCAATGACGGTCCTCGTCGGAGTGCTCTGCCAGGATGGAGTTATCGTTGGATCAGACAGTTCGGCCACCTTCGCGGGCGGCAATTTGAGGACGATCGAGCAACCCGTCCAGAAAACGTTTCTCGTCCCTCCCGATGTCCTTTTCGCCGTCACTGGGGCCGGAGGTTTGGGGCAGCGGCTGGAGTTTATCCTTCAGACACTGCGGCAGCAAACGAACAACTGGCTTGAGTTGTCGCACATCGAGATCGGTATCAGGGTCAGCCGCGCCATGCTGCAGAACATGGACACCACTTTTCTCAGGCCAGGAGGACTGGGCGCCCTCATGGCCTTCGCTTGTCGCGACCGTTTTCACCTGTGCGAGTTTGGGAGCACTGATTTCCAGCCGGAGATGAAGACTGCGGATGCCTGGTTCGTCACAATGGGCAGCGGCCAGATGATTGCCGATCCGTTCTTCGGCCTGCTGCGGCGCACCCTTTTCCGTGGCACCCAGCCCACGCTCGCGCAGGGCATCCTTGCGGCGTGTTGGGCGCTGGAAAACGCCATCCATCTGAACGCCGGGGGCATCAACGGCCCTATCCAGTTGGGAGTCCTTCGCCGCCCGAACTCTCAGCACCCCCTCGAGAGTCGTCTGTTCGGAGATAATGAAAAGGCTGAACACAGGAATGCCGTTGAGGACGTCGAAGGCTATCTTGCCCGCTATCGCGAACTGCTCGACCGGCCGCGGATCCCTCCACCGCCCGAGCCGCCATCGGATTGAGGGAAGCCGTCTCAAATCGTCAGCGGGTCAGCGTCGGCCGCCTACTGCCAGGGCCTCGGTCAGACGCGGGGGCGGTTTGCCGAAGAGCTTCTCGTATTCCTCGCGCGTCGGCTGCAACCGCACGCGCACCTTGTCCGCGTGATACATGGCGATGTCGGCCAGCCGATGCGCCAGAAACGGATTGCGCAGCCGATCCCATGTCTGGTCCGCGAACAGGGCCACGTCGTCCACCCGATACGCGATCACCGGGACAATCTCCTCGTACAGCAGCCCGCGCACCCAGCGGACCGCCTCTCGATCGGCGAGAAGCTGCTGCACTGTCTCGAAACCCGCGTTCAGATACTTGCACACCATGGCGGTATGCAGACCATTGAGGATGCGAACCTTGCGCAGGTGATACGGAGCGACGTCGTCCACCACCGCAATCGCCGGATGCTCGAACAGGACGGTCTGGTGTCCACGAGGACGTTCGACCGCCAGCAGCGCGAACGGCTCGGCACAGACGAGCAGCTTGTCGTTCGCGGCCAGGGGATGGTCGGCAGGTGGGCTGGTGATGATGCAATCGACGAGGTTGTTCAGCCAGAGGCACTCGCGTTCGACCCAGACGGCAAACTCCGCGGACAGGCTCCATTGCCGCGCCAGGCCGAGAACCAGTTCGCGCAGCCGATCCGCATTGCGCTCGAACAGTTCGCACGGCAGCAGCACCAGAGGCGAACCGCCGGTCCGGAAGCGCTCCCACAGGACGCGCGTCAGCTTGCCCGGCATCGATGGCGGCGGAACGGCGTCGCTGACGTCGCCGGGCGCCAGCGCGTAGCCGGACTCGGTGGCGTTGCTGACGATGGTGTGCAGTTGCGGTGATCGGGCCACTTCGAGGACCTGGTCCCACTGTCCCTCGGCCAGCAGAGCGCGGCGAACACTGCGGACAGGCTCGACGCGCTCGATAAGCCGGCCCTCCTCGTAGCCGCGAACCAGAACTTGATAGCCATCCGGCTGAGCGTTGAGAAGGTCGGCCCGCGCCCCAGGCGTCGATTGTACGACAACGATGCGGCCCACCGCCTGGCCGGCGTCGTTGGCGTGCTGGATGAACCGATCGAGGAAAGCGCGGAGGAAGCGCCCGGCCCCGAACTGCAACACGGTTTCCGGCAACGCAGTCATGATTGCCCCTCCCTCAGTCGCCTTGTTGTCTCTTTTCCCGCTCCCCGTCCCGGGAAGAGAGGTATTGAATCTGCCGTGCAACTCCCAGCAGCAGGCGCACTTCCATTGCCGAGGGCCGCGCCCGGCCGATGAGATGGCGCAGGCCGTGCATCAGGACCGGCCCCTTCTCGCCGTAGAGGAAGTGAATCTCTTCCAGCGCCAGCCGCAGTTGCTCGAACGCTCGTTCCTGATCCGCGAATGGCGCAGGCTGCTCCTGCTGTGACAGGGGTATGTCACTGGTGCGCCGCAGCCAGGCACGGCGCACTTCATAAAGCGTGATGGCGGCGGCCTGGGCGAGGTTGAGAGCGGCATAGTCCTCTGCCGCCGGAATGTGAAGGAGATGATGGCAGCGTGTGACCTCCTCGTCGGTCAGGCCGGTGCGCTCGGGACCGAAGACGACAGCGGCCGGGCCGGACGGCAGCGCCTCGACAAGGATAGCGGCCACTTCCTCGGGCAGCCCGACCGACTGGCGGCGAAACAGTCCGCCCTTGCGCGCCGAGGTTGCCGCCACGAAGACACAATCGGCAATCGCGTCGCCGAAGTCGGAGACGATGCGAGCGCGATCGAGGATTTCCTCGCCGTGCGTCGAGAGTTGCCGGGCCTGGCGATCGTTGATGTCTGCCTCGGGCGCGACGAGGACGAGATCGCTCAGACCCATGTTGCGCATGACGCGGGCCACGGAGCCAACGTTGCCGGCGAACTGCGGCCGAACCAGCACGACCCGGCACCGTGACAGCCCGGTGTCACTCATGCGACGGCTCCAATCGTGATGCCTTGGGACTCCAGCGCGGCGCGGAGTGCGCGGACAAAGGCGAGGGCCTGCGGATTGTCGCCATGAACGCACAGCGTCTGCACGCCTTGCTCGCGAATCAGCCAGATCGCCTGACGGACGGCGTCGGCGACGTCCTCGACAAAGGCATCCGGGCGGGAACGCGGCACGAGCGAACCATCGGGCAGATAGCGGCGATCCGCGAACCCCTCGGCGATAAACCGTGCGCAGACAGCCTGAAGTCGCGATCCGGGTAAGCCAACGACCGGCAAGCCGAACAGAGTTGCGGCGGCAGCGATGGGCCGCGCATAAGCATCGTCGCGGCAGGCCATGTTGTAGAGAGCGCCGTGCGGCTTGATATGAGACAGAGCAATCCCGGCAGCGCGAGCGAGGGCGTCGAGAGCGCCGATCTGATAGACGCAATCCTCGTAGACCTGCTGTTCGGAGCGGTCCATCTCGCGCCGGCCGAACGATTCGCGGTCGGGGAAAGAGGGATGAGCGCCGGCGCGGACATGGTGCTGGGCCGCGAGACGAAGGACGGCCAGCGCGGTCGATGGATCGCCGGCATGGAAGCCACAGGCGACATTGGCCGACGCGATCAACGGCATCAGTTCGGCGTCGTAAGGGCAGCCTTCGCCGAGGTCGCAGTTAAGGTCGATTTGC
>JBBSDR010000453.1:0-6022 GCA_038240465.1 Gemmatales bacterium | reverse complement strand
CGCGGCGGGCCATGGGGGGGGCGGGGCCCCCCCCCCCCCCACCCCCGAACAACTCCGTGGCGCGGGCGCCCCCCCCGCGGGGGGGGGCCCCCCCCCCACGTTCGTGCAAGAAGCCCGCGAACTCCGGTTGCCGCCCCTCAGTTCGGCTTGGTCAGCGCTAGCGCTAGCGCCAAGGTTTGTTGCCTCGCAAACTATTTTCCGCATCGCCGAACAAAATGGCCGATCTGACGTCTTATGTTTCTACCGGGGCAGTACACCAGGGCAGTACCTGGCTTCACTACCTCACTCGTACTGGGAAACACGATCATGAAGATCGCGACCGTCACGAACGAAATCTTGGAAAAGTACCGCCGACACCACACCGCTCTCCTCTCGAACACCGCAAGGCTCTTACGGCAGCGGCTCGCAGGCCAGGGCTTTCAACCCCTGGCGGAACTGAAGCACTGGATTCCGGCCATGGAGGCCGCCAGCCGGTACGCCATCGCCGCTCTGACGGCTGGCCTGAACGCAAAGGGCCGTGCGCGAGTGAGGATCGGGCGGAGGCTGCTCCTTCAGGAAGTGGTTGTCGCTCTGCTCACGCGAGGTGAATGTGAGGTTCAGGTCGGTCCCAGCGGCCGCGAGATTCGCCTCGTGGCGGATGCGAAACCTGCGGTGACGGCACGAATCGCGATCTAGCACACCTCGCGGACAAGGTGGCAAATGCCGTGAAGATGCAGTCGCCCGCAGACATCATCGCTCTCAGGAGAACTCATCATGGTCATGACGACCGATCAGCCCATCGATCAGAAGTATCAGAACCGGCTTGGCCTGGTCGTTGGCAAGGGGCGTGCCTCGCTCAAGAAGTTCCTCACCGGCAAGGACTGGACCACGCTTGACTGTGTGGGAAAGGCAATCAGCAGTGAGATTGCCGACGAACGCTACACCATCTCTGGGAATGATCCCTGTGTGGCGTCGCGGAAGCGGGCCACACTCGGCCGGAGCTATCTGGTCGAGGAGCTGATCCGCCAGTTCCTCGGCAACGAGGAGGCCGAGATCCGTGGCGTCGCTGAAGGACGTGAGATGCGCTTGGAACAGGTCCCCGCCCTCGCGGATCCGCTGGGCGGTAGACAGCCAGAACAAGAGCCATGTCCTCCAGCAGCGATCACAGCGGCAGTGGCGTCCCAGGCCGCCGGGACTCCCAACGCCAGGACGGAAGATCAGCAGTCAGCAGCCATGGCCGACCTCTCGTCCTCGGTCGGCGAGGACGGTTCGGCATCCGTGGCCAAGGCCGAAGAACACACGGACGACATCGAACGTTCGATGTCGGCAGCGAGCATCAGCCAGCCCGAGGTCATCGGCGTGACAACCATACCAGGTGGCGAGGAATCTTCCACTCCCCTCGCTGACGCCAACACGGCCGAACTGACGGCCCACCCGCTGGCGAGCATCTTCCCGCTCCTCGACAATGCCCAGTTCACGGCCCTGAAATCCAATATCCGCGATCACGGCCTCCTCGAACCAATCTGGCTGCACCAAGGGCAGATCCTGGATGGTCGCAACCGCTACCGTGCATGCAAGGCGCTGGGGATCACGCCGGCCATCAAAGAATGGGCTGGCGAGTGTGGGTCGCTCCTCGCATTCGTGACCGCGATGAATCTGCAACGTCGCAATCTCACCGATTCACAGTCGGCCATGGTCGGCGCAAGGCTCGTCCCCTTGTTCGCCGAGGACGCCCGTCAGCGAATGCTCGCGGGCCAGAAGGCCGACCCTCCTGCAAATTTGCAGGAAGGTGAGGCCAGCACCATCGCGGCGAAGCTCGTTCATGTTTCGCCCCGGAGCGTCGCCTCGGCAAGGAAGGTGCTGCTCGACGGCATCCCCGACCTGATCGACCTCGTCGATGCACACGAGGTAAGGGTGTCGGCGGCGGCGATCCTGGCCGAGCTGCCGATGCAGGAGCAGCAGCGTGCTGTCGCCGGCGGCAAGGAGGGAGTCGCGCTCAGAGTGAAGGAGATTCGGAATCGTAAGGCCCAGGCGCGTCAGGGACGGTCGGATAAGTTCGATGGCCACGATCTGGAAAGCGCGATGCTCCCGGATGACCCGGCTGATACCGTGGCTCGCTGTGAAGGCGCTAAATCGGGCGAGGGGAAGAACGAGCAGCAGCCAGCGAACGGTTGCACGCCTGTGACGCTGGCATCGACTCGCCCGGAAGACGTGGTCGCCTTCCTTCTCGACCAGATGACTCTCAAATCCACCGAGGGCGTCCTTCGCCGCGCGCTCGACATGGTTGAGGAAGCTCTCTGGGATCAGTCCGCGAGGGATTTACCCGGTCAACGGTATCTCTGGCCTAACCGCGTTGAAGAATGCCGAAGAATCGGAGCCGGATCCAGTCAATTCATCAACGGTTCAGACGATCCGGTTCCTGTGGGACGAGTGAGCCGTCCATCAGCGAACTAGCCGGGCCAAGCTGATCGAGGAGCAGCGCCAGGCTGCTCCTCGTCCGAAAGGGCAGGCGCTCAAGCAACTTCCGCCGGGGACGCAGGGGTCGCTGACCTTCGGGCCGGGCGGATCCTGGGCCGGTACGCTGACCGTGGGCGGGGACGCGGGCATGACTCACACCCTCCATCGAGCGACCGAGTGAACCTGCTCGGACAAGCGCTTTCTACTTTGCCCCTGTCAATGTCTTCGAGAAGGTCTGCACCCGCTTCCCGCCTCCGGCCACCCCGTCGGCCTTGTAAAATGTGATTTCGTCCTTGCTCACCGTGAATGAATACCCTGACGAGCTGGAACCGTCTGGTTTCGGCTGGTGAATCACCAGCCAGTTTGCTTGCCCGACTCCAAAGGTGCATGCCAGCTTGACCGGCTTGCCATCCAGGCTTGGTTCCCCGTCAACCATCAACGTGTGATAGAACGCCTTGCCGCCCTCCATGAACTCATACCCCATGGGAATACCGCGAGCGTTTCCCTCCCATTTGCCGACGAGCAGCTTTCGGTCTGGGACGCTCGGAGCAGCCTTGAACGCAGGTGAGCAAGCCGATGACTGCGGCGAAGAATGGAAGCCTGTACATACGCGCTGTCTTTCTTGACCAGAGGTTCTTTGGAGCAGCCCGCGCCCGAGACCATGAGCTTCATTGTAAAGGGCAGTTAGCCGGTCAGCAAGCAAGCCCCGATGCAAGCTCCCTCGCCTGTGCTGCCTCGCAATGGGGACAAGCATCCAGCCTCCAGGGAAGTGAAGCCTGGGCTTAGCGCCAGGGGCGTCGGGCGGTCGCTCCGGTTGTCGAGCCGCTTGTCGGCCAGCTCACCCTGCGAACGGCACCGGCTTGATTCCGCTAGAATCCCTGAGCATGGGCTGGGTTCTTCGCATCGGAGGCCGTCTTGCGGCGCGCAATCCATCACGGCTCCTCGCTTGAATACCTCGTCATCTCTCCAGATGACTGCGAGGAAGAAACGCCCTGCCCCCTGCTGATCTGGCTGCACGGATTCGGCGCAGACATGAACGACCTGGCGACCCTCGCTGCGGTCGTCAACCCCTTGGGCTATCGGCACGTCCTGCCCAACGCCCCGCTCGGCGGCTTCCAGGGTCCAGAGGGTACTGTCCGGGCATGGTATGAACGCGGCGGCAAGGAGAGCCGCGATGCCGTCCGCGATGCCCTGGCCGGGATCGACGTTTTCGTGCAGGAAATCCTGACGCAGTTCCATGTTCCGGCAAAGCAGGCGATGCTGCTCGGTTTTTCTCAGGGCGGGGCATTGGCATTGCGCTACGGTTTGCCGCGACCGGAGCTGTTCGCTGGCCTGGCGGCCTTGAGTGGCTCGCTTCGGCGAGCAGATGACCTGCGCGAGAACCTGCCAGCCGTGCGGGATCAGGCAATCTTCCTGGCCCACGGCGTTGACGACGAGATGGTTCCTGTCGCGTGGGGCCGGCGAGTGGCCGAGGTGCTGAACGAGGAAGGCTTCCGGCCGGTGTACCAGGAGTATCCGATGGGTCACGAGATCAGTCCGGCACTGTTCACTGCGCTGGCGGGCTGGATCGAGCAGACCTTGCCGCCGGGGGGGCCGGTTTGAATCAGTCACCCTCTCGGTCTGAAAGGTCGGGTTCAGGGCTTCCGGCCCCGGCGACGACAAGCAATGGTCTGTCCTGGACAACCAGACGAAACCTGAGCAAGGCGACAGCCTCACGCTCCTCGCAGGGTTTTGAGGATTTTGAGAATTGTGGCGGCGATGTCCGCATCTGACTTCTCAACGCCTGGCCCCGGCATCCAGTACGACCTGATCAGTTTTCGCTCCGCACTTGCTTGGCCTCGGCTGCCGTCCATCACTCACTTGGCCTGTAAGCCGCTGCCCGATAGCCTGGCGCTGGCAACCACGGGAGGGCTGCATGGACCCGGTTCTGGCGCGCATCCACCTCCGGCTGCCGTTCGTTATCATGGCATTCGTCTGCTTCCTGCTCTTTCTGGCCGGTCCTGTCGCGATAGCCGTGGCGGTCCTGCTGCTGGCTCCGCTGGACTTCGGCATCCCGGTGGCGCTGGGGCTGTCGCGTTCAACGCGGCCCTCGGGTACGCGATGTCGTCGAGCTACCATTGGATTGAGATTCAGGACGATGTCATCCGTGGCCGGAAACTGCTGACCCGGCGGCTGGTTGAGCGGCCGATTGCCGAGGTGGTCCGTGTCATCCCGCTCAATTCGGCGGCGCTGCGTCCGATCGCCAATGCCGTGATGAATGCCGCGAGGAAAACATCAAACCGTGGCTATGAACTGCGATTCCGGGACGGGCTGAAGATGGGGCTGGTGCGCGGCGACATGGCCGGGCTGGATGCCTTCATGGAGGTCTTGCAGGAGCGACTGGGTGAGCGATGGGCTGAGGTTGCGGCTTGACCAGTTCACGTTGCTTTCGCTGGCTGCTGATCGAAAATGAAGGAAGGCGAGTCTGAGTTCACTACCTTCATGAACTCGTCCCCAATGGAGGAGCGGTAATGAGCGCGGCTCTTGAACCGTGGATGCGGAGAGCGCGCATCCTTCAGAACGAAGACGACTGGCGGTCATGCGAACTTCCGCACCAGATTTTCCGGCTTTTCAGCAAGGATTCAATTTCCGAACGCAAAGCTCTCCTCCTCACATGCGCCTGTCTGCGCCGCCAGTGGCACTGGCCCGATGTCGAGCAATGCCGCTGGGTCGTGGAGACGCTTGAGCGAAAGGCTGATCGTCTAGTCTCGACTGAAGAGACGCGGGCCGCTGCCACGGCGCTGCGTGAGGCTCGCCTGCAAGCGACCTCGGTGATGGGCGGGATGTGGTGGCAGGCGAGCAGCGACTACACGGACCGCCATCTTGCCGATGCGTGCGTGACCGCATGGAGTACCGCCGAAGCAATGGGCATCGCGGCGGGACGGCAGGTCCGCGTGGTGGCTGGACTCCCCGATGACCGCCCAGAAGATGCACATCGCGCCTCTGAAGAGTGTGCGCAGTGTGATCTCCTTCGCTGCATCTTCGGCAACCCATTCCAACCAGTGACGCTCGACGCCGCCTGCTTGACGCGGACTGTCGTTTCGCTTGCTGAAGCCGCCTCTGACGAGCGGAGCTTACCCGCTGGCACCCTCGACAATGATCGGCTTGCAGTCCTTGCCGACGCCCTCGAAGACGCCGGCTGCACCGATCCCGCGATCATCGATCACCTACGCGGACCGGGGCCGCACGTTCGCGGCTGCCATGTGGTTGACATGCTGCTCGGGAAATCGTGAGTCGGCGGGTCGGGGCTTATCACGAGACTCACGACTACTCGATCAGTCTCGCGAACTCCTACACGCCTTGAAGTGGGGCTTTCCTTCGGTCGAACAACAGTTGCATTTTACTCCCTGAACCTGGGATGCGATACGATAAACCTGCTCTGGCCCTCCACACTTTCGATCACAACATTGTTGCCAACTGTTGGATGGATTATGATCTCGACAGTCAAAGCAACTTTGGAAAATTGTGCCGTCCTCGTTGCTTTGAGATAATAGCCTCCGGGACTCCACGGCGGGGGATAAGCGTAACCTTCACCTGTCATGCCATG
>JBBSDR010000452.1:0-6022 GCA_038240465.1 Gemmatales bacterium | reverse complement strand
GGGGGTGCGTGATGCGACGTAGGTTCTGGTTCGGCTACGCTCCCCCGAAGGGGCCGCCGCCCGGCAGCGTGGTGCCCGACAGGCTCAACGAGGACGGGTTCGTCATCTGCCCGAGGTGCAGGAACCTGGTCGGTACGCCGATGGCCTGGAACCCATGGACGGGAGGAGTCCCTCATCCTGATCGGCGGGAAGACGTGCCGGTGTCCGCACGGCCTGGCAGTGCATCTCATCAGCCCCGAGCTTGCGAGGGAGTTCAACCACAGGCTCTACCCGGACGACCCCCAGTTCACACCCGAGGAGGACGACTGACATGGCACGGCAGATTCGACCCCGCCGCACCGACTGGCCGGCGGGGTTCTGGCAACGGGCCAGCAGCAGCTACGCCGACCTCGACCTGCTCTGCCGTGCTTGCGACGGACGCGGCTGTTCGCTGGGACGGGACGACGTTGGCGAGGACACGACCGTCGAGGACGTTGTCTGTGACCGCTGCCGGGACTCTGGCCTGATGATCCAGGCCCGTGAGCTTGGGAGCATCGACGCAGCAATCGCGTCCGACGAGGCCGGCGGTGCCTGGCTCGACTTCGTCGGCCATCTCGGCGACGGCCTTGTCTGGCCCATGCCGTGGACCTGGAGCATCGACCGCCGCCGCTTCCCGATCAAGTACGACGTATACTTCTCCGACAAGGACGTGATCGCGTCCATGGTCAACAAGAACGTCCTCGTTGGCCTGTTCAGTCGCTATGCGTCTTCCGGCCTGCCTATCAACTGGTGACCCATGTCGTCCTGTGCGAAGACGGTCATGCCCAAGAGCGATCCTTGGTCGATCCCATCCTCGACTGGGTCGAGAAGGGTTCGTTGTGGCTGGCCGATCGCAATTTCTGTTTCCGACGTTTTCTGCTGGGCATCATCAAAAAATGCGGGTTCTTCATCATCCGCGAGCATGCAGGTCTTAACCCCACGGTGGTAAGCAGGTTGCGCAAGCGTGGCCAAAGCGCGACGGGGGTGATTTACGAGGCCGCCGTTGTTGTCGAGGATGAAGAGGGCGTCAAATACCGCATGCGTCGGATCGTCGTGAAACTGAACGAGGCGACAGAGGATGGGGACTGGGAACTGTCGATACTGACCAACCTCCCTCAGCAGGTATCGGCGGTCGCGGTGTCGGAAGCCTACCGGCAAAGGTGGACGATCGAGGGTGGGTTTCAGGACTTGACCACAACCCTGGACTGCGAAATCAACACCCTGTGTTATCCTCGTGCGGCGCTCTTTGTGTTCTGTGTGGCGGTGATGGCCTACAATCTTCAAAGCGCGATCAAGGGCGTGATGCGTTCGGAGCATGGGGCGGAGAAAATTGAACACGATGTGTCGCGTTACTTCATGGCCGGTGAGATTGGGCAAGTGTATCGGGGTATGATGGTGGCGCTGCCAGCGGAGGAATGGGCCATCTTTCGCCCCATGAGCCTCAAGGACTATGTTGCCGTCCTCAAGCAACTGGCACGAAACGTCGATTTTGAACGCTATCCCAAAGCCCACCGTGGACCCAAGAAAGCAAAGCCCAAGCGACACTATGATTCCCATCATCCCCATGTCTCCGTCGCCAAGCTGTTACTCAGCCGAAAACTGCATGAGACTGGCTAAAATCTGTGAGTGGTACACACCTTGGAAGGGCTGAAGCTTTCCCCCATGCCCCGATACCTGGCAGCCCGATCGTGTAGAGTTTCGAGAAGTGGGTCGCTGCATCGGCTTTGATTACCCCCTCGGTGATTCTGACGATGCTCCGATCCTTGACGTCCGGCGCGAGCGGGTAGTGAACCGGGTTGCCGGCGCCGGGTCCGTTGTATTTCTTGCCTCTGCTGCTGAGTGCCAGATACTTCTTGCCGGGGATCGGAACGCTGGGGCGGTTCATCAGTTTGACGATCCGGCCCTTGTGGTCCCGAACGGGAAACACAAGCCCTTCAATCCCAGTTGTTGACCAGTACCTTCGTCCGTTCTTCTCGCGGATGACGAACCCAGGCACATGCGGGAAGTGCGGCTCCAGCCCATCGGCAATCATCTTGGCGACGGCATTACACCGCCCGCGTCCAAGCGTTCGATAGCCGGCCAGCTTCGCAATCCCCTTGATGCTGCGCCGCTCCAGTTCCTCGATTTCCGCTGAGGCCCACTTGTCCAGTTTGGAGAGGAGCGAGCCGTACACCTTGTGGAGAATATCGTCGTCGGCTTTTTCTCCGCCCATCGCCACGGTAGGCTCTGGCCAGCGAGGGGCGCGCTCCGGCCACGGCGTTAGCCGGTGCTTGTAAATCACCTCGCCGTTCTTGTCCTTGCCGGTGCTGTACGCTCCCTCGGCGACGTTGTGACAGATGCACCAGTCCCCATTATCGGAGAGTCGACACCAGCTCGTCTTGCTGCACTTGGGGCAGGGATGGGAAGGGGTGACGTCGTGCCAGGTCAAGGGGCATCCATTCGAGTTACTCACCGTGCGGCCCTCCGTGTCGTCGGGAGAGCGAGGGCAGTCATGAGCAGATGCCGGACTTCGGCAGGGCGGTGTTCCAGCGCCGACGTCAGGCCGGCGACGAAACTATCCGCCTCGGCCTCCTGCTCGGCGCCATCGTCCGCGAAGAGAGCGGGAAAATCCGCCTCGAGCCGCTGGATTGGAGCGCGTTGGGGCTTGCGTTCACGGGGAGGGATTGATACACTTTTCATTGTTAAACCTCGCTGAACCTCTGGTTCAAGGCAACACCTCGGAATCTTCGGCCGGGGTGTTGTCGTTTACATATCAGGGATAGTAAACCACCACTTCACTTCGCCTCTTCCGCATCGTTGGCTTCGGTGGTGTCCCGCCCGCCCGTCGCTTCTCGAATTCCGCTAGCGCCTTGGGGGAGATGACCCAGCGCGGGCGACCGCAAAGTGTCGCGGCAGTGTTGACTGCGGCCAGCTCCCGGCGAGCGATCCACCCGCGTACCTTGTCCTCACCAACGCGGAGACGTCGGGCTACATCGCGGACGGTCAGGCCAACATGGAGGGTGTCAGGCATGAGTGCGGGCCTCCTGCCTTGTTCGCTGGGGCCGACCATAGCTCACGCGGACACCAAGCCGCGCCAACTCACGTTGAGCTTCGGCGGCAGTCTGGTGGTCGCCTTCTTCGACGGCCTTCTCCAGCTTGGCGAACCAGTAGAGGGGCCAGTCGGTTTGTCGGGGTAGAGAGAGTGTCGCGGCCAAGGCCAACCTCCTTTCGCGGAGTTTGACCTTTGCACAGATTGACGCGGAAAGTGGGCATGGTTCAAAACCAGGTAACACTTTCTCATGTGAACATCCGAATAGATTTCGGCAGCAACTGCTTATCAAACAAGGAATTTCGACATTCACCGACCGCATCTCAATGCCGTAGAGTGTTACCTGAAAAGGGCCTGTTTTGAACCATGCCGGAAAGTGTCGAGTGTCGAAGTCAGAAGTGATTGCAGGACAAGGAGAAGAAAATTCCGAAGTGTCGAGAAAGTGTCGGCGCGGACCAGACTCGACAGTTACTCATCTTCGTCGTTTCCGTCTTCACTGTCTTCATCCAGCTCGCCATTGCGCAGGCGCCTGCGGCGTGCTTCCCGTTCCTCTGCGCGTTGATTCTTTGCCTTGTCATACTGCTCGCGGAAGGTCGGCCACCCCAACATGGTTGTTCGTTTGACGCCGATTGATTGAGCGATCCGGGTGGCGTTGGGGCCTTCGATCAACAGGGCAGCGATTGCCAACCTTTCCAAGATTTTCCTGTCTGCATTCTTGTCGGTCGCATCAGGCTCCGCCGGGTTTTCCTCTTCAGCGTCTTGCCCACCAGCGGGTGAGGACGACCGAAGGATCTCGATTGCCAGCGCTGACGCTTCCCAGGGGTCAAAGTCCAGGACGTAAACCTCAACTCCGAGCGGAACGGCCGGCAGAATTAACAGGGCAGATGGGCGAGCTTCTCGGATGGTCTGGTGTACTTGCCCGATCCAACGGGACGCCCGGCCCGAATGAAGCGAGGTTTCGGCGACCAGCGGGCTGAGGGCTGGACACTCGGCGCTCGCGTCCAGAAACGCCCCCGCTTCATCCGCTGCGCTGAGGAAGGCCGCGACGTCCTGGTCGTCGCCGAACACATAAGCGGCCTCCTCCTTCGTCCGGTCCTTGGATTCGCGTAAGAGCACGCGGACGATCCGGCCCACTTGGTCTAGCGGCGGCGGGGGCCGGCTGACGGCCCTCCTCCACAAGAGGGCACCCATCAAGTACAGGTTGACCCATTGTGGGCCGTGCGAGGGTTCCCGATCCATTCCCTCACCGTCTCTCGTGAAGACCGCGACATCGAGCGCGTAGGAATCGGAATTGGTGGGGTAGGCGGCGACAAGGAGCCAGACGTTGGAGTGAAGGTCACGGCCGTTTTCAAAGAGGGGAGCGCGGTCGGCGAGACGGACGAGGAAAAGATCCGGACCGGACATGGTTGCGCCTTCTTGCTGGAAAGGCCGCGCCGCCGGTCCCCGCTTTCCAGGACGGGCGCGGCGACGAAGCCAAGATGGAGCTTTGGTATTATTCGCTGCGCGGTGTCCCCGCGGCAATCTCAGAAATGATGTACCCGGCTGCTTTTGTCGCCCGGGTTGTCCTTCAGTGGCGGGAACAGCCAGGCGTGAACGTAATCGCTGACCGCCATCAATCTCTCCCGAGAAATCCCTTCCCGGTATGCCGTACTCATGTGCGTGGATTCATGCCCCATGATGTGATCGGCGGCCGGCTGGTCCTTCGCCTCATCCGCGATCGTTCGGAAAACGTGCCTCAGCGTGTAGAAGCCCAAACCCTTGCGGCCGTTGATGCCGAGGGCCTTGAGCAGCTTGGCGGTTTCCTTCGTGACCGGGTTATCCCTGGTGTCCTTGGCCCACGACAGCCCCCGCTTCGTCACAAACACCAGAGCGGCGTCTTCGGCGTCCTTCGGTTCCTTCCGCTTCGCCAGCACTTCGCGGAGAGCGGCCACGGTCTCAGGCCACAAGGGAGCGCGTCGGGCAACGCCGGTCTTGGGAAGCGGGTAGTCGATCATGGCCCCGTCGAGGTCCAGGGCGGTTAGAGGGAGGTTGCCGACGTCAGCGTTGCCGAATCCGGCGTTGATCCCGAGAAGCAGCATCGCCTTCATTTGCAGGCCAGCAGCGTCGAGGAGCTTGCGAATCTCGTCCGCCGTGAACAGCTTGGCGCCTTGCTCGGCGCGATGGAGACGGACGGTCTTCTTCGTCGGCCTCTTGAACTCTGGCCCGAAGCGCATCGGCACGGGTTGCAGGCCAGCGTCATAGCCGAACTTGAAGACGCAGCGAACGCACTGGATGGTATTGCCGAGGCGATACGGTCCCCAGGTCTTCGTCATCTTCTTGCGCAGGGAGGCGAAGTCTGTCGGGTCCAGATCGGCCACGAGACGGGATTTGCCGAAGTGGGAAACGAGAAGGTCTGCGGCGGTCTTGTATCCCTCCCAGGTCCGGGGGGACAGTTCGCCGCTCTCGACACTCGACTGCTTGGCATTGAGGAAGCGGTTGGCCAGTTCCTTCACGGTCAGTTCGCCGTTGTCCTCGCGCGGCTTCCGTCCGGTGTGGAGCGCGTCCTTCTGCTCCAGATACTTCGCGAGCGCGCCGTCCGGATCGGACCACGGCCCGAAGTAGTGCAGCTTGCCCCTGATCTTCTTGCACCATCGCTTCGTGGCGTGCGCGAAGAGCGGATACTCGGGATAGGGCTTGCTCGGCTTGACGGACGGGATAGGATGGACTTCGGACATGGTGACACCTCGCAAAGTCTGTCACTGTGATTCGGGAGGCTGCTACAACAGCCTCCCACTTCATGACAGCGTATCGGGTGTCAGGTCGGGAGTCAAAGGTTAAAATGCTGTCCTGGAAAAGATGGTTCCAAGTGGTGCTCTGGTAATGATTTGCGCCCGTAGCTCAACTGGATAGAGCAGCGGTCTTCGGAACCGCAGGTTACAGGTTCGACCCCTGTCGGGCGTACTCTTCGGGCCGCTTGTGGTATCGCATCGTTCATGC
>JBBSDR010000451.1:0-6025 GCA_038240465.1 Gemmatales bacterium | reverse complement strand
GGCGACGACCGCCGACGCCCGCCGCGCGAGGACATCGCCCGGCCGCGCGAACGGACCGAGGACATCGCCATCCCGCGCGATCGTGAGGAAGTGCCGGAGCCGCGCGAGTACGAGGACGTGGCCGTGCCGCCCGAGCGGCTCGAAGAAGAGATCGCTCAACCTCGGCACGAGCCGGCACCGCCTCCCGAAACGAGCCGGCGCCGCTTCGGCGCGGACATAATCGACGACTTCGAGGAGACGCCCTCAGCGTACACCGATCCCCGTCCAGCCGATCATGCGCCCCCCGAACACGCTCCTGTCGAGGAAGCGCCGGTATCCGAAGAGATGCCCTTCGAGGACATGCCTTTCGAGCCGCCGCCCCCTGTTGAGGAGCCGATTCCTCTTGTGGTTGAGTCCCCGAGCGAGCCGGGCGTGGAAGCCGCCGTCGAGACGGAGACGCCGGAGGAGAAGCCGCGCAAACGCGCGCCGCGAAAGAAGAAGGAAGAGACCAAGCCGCGCCGGCCGTCCACGCGCAAGAAGAAGCCCAGCGCCGAGAGTGAGACCCCCGCCGCGGAGGAGCCGCCACAGCCGGAAGTGATGGATTCAGCCGAGCGCCGCACCGATGACGGCGATGAGTCGCGCACGCCGCTGAACCCCGACGTCAATCCCGACGAGGAACTGTCCTTCCGCCGCTCCCGTCCCGCGCCGCGTCCGCCCGAGCCGCGTCCAGCCGAGCCGCGTCCGCCCGAGCATCGGCCGGCCTCCTATCCCGAGCAGGAGACCGACCGCTTCTCGCCTGGCGCCGACTTCGACGAACCCGAAGCGGCCGCCGCGCCGGACGAGCCGGAGCCGCTCACTTACATTGAGGAGCCACCCCCGCCCATCGTCGAGGAACGCCGGCCGGAATTGCGCGGCCCTCGTTCGCGCCACGGCCGTGACGAGGGACGCCGCGGCCATGACGAGGGACGGCGTGGCGGTCCGCGCCGCCGGGTGTCCATCGAGGAGGAGCTTGAGGCCGACCTGCGTGCCGCGGAGGTCGAGTCGGTCCATACGGAATTCGTGCGGCCCACGCTCAAGGACGAGACGCCGTCGCTTGCGCCACCGGAGGAAATTATCCTCGAACCCGAGCCGAAAGACGAGCCGGAGGGTTGGGACGAAGAAAACGTCGCGCTGGAAGTGGACGAGGACTTCGACGAATTCGCCCCACCCCACATGCAGCGCGAGAGCGAAGACCAGGGCGGCAGCGCCGAGCGAGGCGATCGAGGCGGCCGCGGTGGGCGCGGTGAACGCAGTGGGCGAGACGAGCGTCGCGATCGAGGCGACCGCAGCGGTCCCCGTGGCGACCGCAGCGGTCCTCGGGGCGACCGGCGCAGCGGTGGCGGCGGGCGTCCTCGCGGTGGCCGAGACGGCACCGGGCGGCCCAAGCCGCTGATCCAGGACGTCTTCAAGCGCGGCCAGGAAGTCATCGTCCAGGTAATCAAGGAGCATCTCGGCACCAAGGGGCCGACGCTCAGCACCTACATCAGCATTCCGGGCCGGTATCTGGTGCTGATGCCAGGCCTGAATCGCGTCGGCGTGTCGCGCAAGATCGAGGACGAGGACCAGCGCCGGCGGTTGAAGGACATCTTCAGCCGGCTCAAGCCGCCGCGCGGAGTCGGTTTCATCATCCGCACCGCCGGCGTGGATCGGTCCGAGAAGGAGTTGCAGAACGATCTGGCGTATCTGTCGCGCCTGTGGCAGGTCGTGGTCCGCCGTCTGCGCAAGCAGAAAGGGCCGGCCGAGATCTACCAGGAAAGCGACATGATCACCCGGCACATCCGCGACACCTTCACCGGCGACATCGACAAGGTGATCATCGACGAGCCGCAGGCCTTCGAGCATGCCCAGGAGTTCCTGCAAATCGTCATGCCGAAGTACGCCGACCGGATCGAACTGTACAGCGGCGTCGAGCCGCTATTCCACAAGTACGGCATCGAGAAGGAACTGGACAAGATCCATCTGAAGAAGGTGCCGTTGCCCAACGGCGGTTCGATCGTCATCGAGCAGACGGAAGCGCTGGTGGCCATCGACGTCAACAGCGGCAATTTCCGGGCGAACGGCAGCCCGGAGGAGACGGCCTACCAGATCAATCTGCAAGCGGCGAAGGAGATTGCTCGCCAGTTGCGGCTGCGCGACCTGGCGGGCGTCATCGTCAACGACTTCATCGACATGCGCGACGAACACCATCGCCGCAATGTCGAGAAAGCTTTGCACGACGCCGTGGCCCGCGACCGTTCGCGGATCAAGCTGCTGCGCATGTCGGCGTTCGGCATCATCGAGATGACGCGCCAGCGGGTGCGGACGTCGCTGAAGCGGAGTGTGTTCCAGGAGTGTTCGCACTGTGCGGGCAGCGGCCACATCAAGACGCCGGAGAGCATGAGCCTGGAGGTGATGCGCGCGGTGCAAGTGGCCGCCTGCCGCGAACTCGTCAAGCGGGTCGAGGTGACGGTGACGGAGGCGGTGGCGAATTACCTGCACAATCGCAAGCGCAAGGAACTGTCGCAACTGGAGCAGACCGGCGGCATGTCGGTCCACATCACCGGCCAGCTCGGCGCTCCACCCGAGACGATGCTGCTGACGTGTTACGACAACAACAACAACGAGGTGAAGCTGTTCCCCGTCGATGAACGGCGTCCGCCGCGGCGCTGAGGAGAGGCCGGGCAGCGCGAAACGCCAGCGAGACCCAAGGGATCCCGCTGGCGTTTCGCGCTGAATACTATTGGGCGACAGACTAGATCAGCCGCGCCGCTGCCAGTTCATCCACAGCCTGCCGGAATGCTTTGCCCGCGAGAAACAGATCCACATCGTCGAAACCAATCAGGGTCTGGCCGTTCACCGTCTGACCCGTCAGGGATACGCGATACTCCTGGTGCCGGGACACATTGCGATCCAGAACGCCGTTGATGGTTGTGTCGGCGGCAGCCAGAAGGTCCTTGTAGATGTCCCGCAGATTCGTGTCCCGGGTTCGGAATTCCAGCACCAGGTCCAGTTTGCCGTCGTGGTTCACGTCTCGGAGGGCCGCGTGAGCCACATAAGCGCCGGCAAACTGAAGCGAGTTCAGGTCCACCTGCGACACCTGGAAGCTGTTCGTGCCGAAAAGAGTCACCGGGATGACCCCCTCGCTGGCCAGGTTGATGGGATCGGAGCAACTCTCTGGTTTGACGTCGATGGGTAGGCGGATGGGGATGGCCAGCGCCTGCACATTGTTGCCCTCATTCGATTCCTCAATGACGCCATGCGGCATGGCGGCGCTCGGCGGATCGACGACGCCCAGCAGATACGTCGCTCCCGCCGGTGGCGGCGAGAGGGCCGTCAAGGCGATGTGCTGGGTGATGGGCGTGTCCAGCGGAGTGTTCCGCGGGATCGTGAAGGGATGCGCGGTGGCCGGGCCGAGGATGTCGTTCTGTGTTGGTCCGCTCGCCCAGTAGAGGGAGGCGGAAGTGTCCTGGGGCAGTGGGGCCCCCGTGACCTTGTAGGTGAAGTCCACCCCGCCCTGCGTCGGATTAATGGCCAGAGATTGCGCGGCGATGTCCACCGCCGAGATCTGGGTCAGGCGCACGTTGTCGATGACGAGTCCACCGTTGTCCCCACCCGCCTGATCGAAAACCAGTTTTCCCGTCGTTGGACTCGTGACGGTAATCTGTCGAACAACCGTCTCCAATGGAACGTTGGGAGGAGGGCCCTGTCCGGGAGCGTATCCCTCCCGAGAAAAACTCTCGCTGTAGGAATTGCCCAAGGAAACCACCGCCGTGTTGACATCTCCTGGAAAGCCGGGGTCGTTGCCGAGGTCGAATCGCAGTTCATAGACACCGGGGTTGAGCGTGAACGTTGTCCGTGACTCCATCCTGCCGCCCTGGCCGGTCGAGCCATCCAGATCGACATAAAGCCCGTTGCCTGGGTAGTAGTCGAAGAAGCTGGGAACCCCGATCAGATCGACAGTCCCGCGCGTGACTTCCCAGTTCGCGAATTGAGAAAAATTGAGGGCGCCGGCGCCCCCATTCTCGGTGTTGAAAGTGTCGTTCAGGAGCGTGACAGACATCAGCGAACGGTCTTCCAGCACCTCCAGGGCGGGTTTGAACGACTGCGGCGTGCGGCGGGTCGAATTGCGAGCAGACTTCTCACGGCAAAACAGAGAGAACATCGTGGTATCCTCCGGCTGTGCTTGTGCGAATAGAACTGTTTCAACGAGAAGTGGACCCGGACTTGTTCGACCTCAGCCGTCTCAAGGATCGGTCCTCTTCCCAGAGATAACCGATCTGCACAGGAGAAGCCTTATAGCATTTTCGCAGTTTTTGTTCGGCCTCCGTCGCTCCTGCCAGAGGTGACGGCGGCGGTGGCGAACAATCTGCACAATCGCAAGCGCGAGGAACTGTCGCAACTGGAGCAGCCCGGCGGCATGTCGGTCCACATCACCGTCCAGCTCGGCACTCCACCCGAGACGATGCTGCTGACGTGCGACGACATCAACAATGAGGTGAAGCTGTTCCCCGTCGATGAGCGCCGCCCGCCGCGGCTCTGATGTGAAGAGAACGATCGACCTGCGCGCGTTTCGTGGGAAACGCAAGCAGGAGTTCATTCAGATCACTGGTGCTGATTGGTCCAAATGCTGGTTTTGGAAAGCCGCTTCATTTCGTCAGGTGGATAAGGACGTCCTTTGTCTGAGAGGCTCCATTGTCGAGTTCCGCCGCGATCTTGAAGGGGCCGGCTTGTTCGGCCTTTACTCGCCAGGACACCTGCGTGATTGGGTGAAGCATACTGGCAAGCACTTCCTGCTTTGCCTTCGCCGGCGCGATCAGTTTCAGTTCGGGGGGAAGTTTCAGGGTCACGGTTTGTCCCTGTTTCGGTTCCTTGACGTAGGCGACGACGGTGAACTCGCCACCCACCCGGAAGACCCCGCCCACGGTCAGGGCCAGACTGCCCCCGCCCTCACTGCTGGCCACCGCGCCGAGGCCATAGGAAAAGGCCATCTGCCGAGTCTCGCCTGCCCGATACCACCTTTCTCCCCAGTGAATCACAACGGCGGAGTCCCTTCCGATGGGTGCGATCGAGATCACCCAGCCCGCCTTGATGCCAGGCCAGTGAGTGACCATCACCTGGGTCGGTAAATCCAGCTTGGTATCCGGATCCGATAGCCGAAGGCCGAGGTGGGCGACCGTACCGGGGTCCTTCAGGTCTGGTCTCTCCAGGACCTGGAGGTAATCGGGGATCTGCTCGACGCCACGGCCCATATAGCAGGTGTTACAGAGACCGGGCCTTCCGGGGATGGTAAAGGGAACGCCGTCGTTGGACCCGATGTAGGTGTCCAGCAGAAAGCGGAAGCCGATTTTATGTTGCCTCGTATCTTCGTTCTTGATCGTATACCGAATCAGGCATGTATCCAGCTTGCGGCTCTGGTCCCCGCGACAGATCCGGACGTCCTGTGTCACGCTAATCCTGGCGCGCGGGTAGGTGAATCCACTCTTCCAGCCTGATTCGCCAAGCTCTGAATACGAGACAGGACCATCTCCTTCCCCCTTGAAGAACAGCGCCCGGTCATCGATTCGCAGGCAGGAGTTATTGGTGATTCCATTCGCGGCGAACGTGAGGAGTTTCCCTTCAGGCGGATCCAGTTCGAGGAAATGTCCCTCTTCTGTTTCGACCACACGACGAACCCGCGGCTGCTGCTGTTGCTGGTTCTCCCCCGGAGTGACCGACCAGAGTCCGAAACGATGGGAGGGATGGAACCCCACATGGAGGTAAGCAGTAGGATCGAGAGGCGGCTCCGCAAACATCTTTGCCACCGGTTCCACAGGCTGGACCGGCTCGGGATTTGCCTTCGAGGGCGGGGACATCTCTGGCTGCGTCGCTTGGTGTTCGCCTTTCTGAATTTCAGGAGGTTGAGGTGCAGCCGGAGCGCTGGCTGTGGCTCCTCCAGGACCCGCGCTCTCCTGCGGACCGCTCGGTGCATGGCGTACCAGGACGGGAGCAACGGGAGGAATCGGCTGGTTCGCGCGATTGGGGAGAGACG
>JBBSDR010000450.1:0-6031 GCA_038240465.1 Gemmatales bacterium | reverse complement strand
GTCAGCAACCGGAGTCTTCGCATCACTCCGGTCGCTTACGCTCCCGGCTCGCCCCGGAAAAAACGCGATCTTGCACAGCAGAAATCTGGAAACGAGGCGCTCGAATGGCTGCATCACTGACGGGACTGCTTGCCGCTGCGTTTACGCCGATGCACGAGGACACCAGCCTCAATCTCGAACTCGTCGAACCCTATGCCCGGCATCTTGAAGCGTCCGGCGTCACGGGCGTCTTCGTGGCGGGGACCACGGGCGAGGCGCCGTCGCTCAGTTTCCAGGAGCGCCGCGACCTGGCCACGCGCTGGATCGAGGCCGGCCATGCCCATAACCTCAAGGTCGTCATCCAGGTCGGCCACAACTGTCAGTGGGAAGCGTGCGCCCTGGCTCAGCAGGCCAGCCGCTTTGGCGCCGACGCCATTGCCGCTCATGCGCCGACGTTCTTCAAACCGGCCAACGCCGAGCAACTCGTCGATTTTGTCGCTCCCATTGCCGCGGCGGCGGACGATTTGCCGTTCTACTTCTACGACTTGCCCTCTTTCACCTGCGTCAGTTTGCCGATGGTCGATTTCCTTCGCCTGGGCAAGCCGCGCATGCCGAACCTGCGCGGCCTGAAGTATTCGCATCTCGACATGGTCGGCTTGCAGCAGTGCCTGGCCCTTGATGGCGATTTTGAGGTACTCTTCGGCATCGACGAGGCCTTGCTCGCGGCCCTGGTCCTCGGCGTCCGCGGGGCGATCGGCTCCAATTACAACTTTGCCGCGCCGCTGTATCTGCGAATCCTCAAGGCTTTCGAGGCGGGCGATCTGGAGACCGCGCGGCGCGAGCAGTCGAAAGCCGTCGCGCTGGTGAAGCAGGTCGCGAGTTACGGCTTCATCCCGGCGGCCAAGACCCTGATGTCCCGGCTGGGGCTGGACTGTGGCCCGGTGCGTCCTCCTTTGCGGCCTCTCGATGTGGAGCAGCTGCGCCAGTTGCAGGAGAGCGTCGCGCTCGAATGAGGACGGTTGCGAAACGAGGCTTCCGCGGATAGCCTGAAGAAAGGCCCGATCTCACGAGGCGCCAGCCGAAACTCGTCACCTCATGACCCCTGCGCACATTCTGTTTGTGACCGGTCGGCTGGCCGAGACTGCCCTGCGCCGCACTCTCGATGAACTGGCCCCGCGAGCCGGTTTCACCTTCACCGTCGCCGTCCTGCCCATCTCCGTCGCCGCCCTCGCTCCCACCCCGTGGATCGCCACGCATCTGCACCTCGCCGGCGAGGCTCGCTTCGATCGCGTCATTCTGCCGGGACTGTGCGCCGGCGAACTCGCCATTGTCGAGCAGCGCCTGGGCTGTCCGGTCGAGCGCGGCCCGGCCGACCTGCGCGACCTGCCCGACTTCTTCGGTCAAGCGCATGGCCGGCCTGACGACTATGGCAGTTACGACATCGCCATTCTCGCCGAGATCAATCATGGACCTCGGCTAAGCCTCGACCAGATCCTGACGCAGGCGCGCGTCTACCGCGACGCGGGTGCCGACCTTATCGACCTGGGGTGTGATCCCGGTCCAACCTGGCCCGGCGTCAGCGAGGCGGTGCGCGCTCTGAAGGCCGAGGGATTCCGTGTCTCGATCGATAGTTTCAATGCTGCCGAGGTAGAAGCCGGCGTCGCCGCCGGGGCCGAGTTGGTGTTATCGGTCAATGGCGGCAACCTCGAACAAGCCCGCCACTGGGGCTGTGAAGTGGTTGTCCTTCCGGACGACATCGCGACGCTTGGCGGCCTGGATGCGTCTATCGAGAAGCTGACTGCGTGGGGCGTACCTTTTCGCATCGATCCGATTCTGGAGCCGATCGGCATGGGGTTCGCGCCGTCGCTGGGCCGTTATCTCGAAGTGCGGCGTCGTTATCCCGAAGCCGCGATGATGATGGGCATCGGCAATCTGACGGAACTGACCGACGCCGACTCGGCCGGACTCAACGTCTTGCTGCTCGGCTTCTGTCAGGAGTTGGGCATCCGCAGTGTGCTGACGACGCAGGTGATCAACTGGTGTCGCAGTTGCGTGCGCGAGTTGGACCTTGCCCGCCGTCTCGTCTTCCATGCCTGCAAGGTTCGCATTCCGCCCAAGAAGATCGAGCCGAACCTGGTCCTGCTGCGCGACCCGAAACTGCGCGTCCACGGCGCGGCGGTCCTCCGCGAATTGGCGGAACGCATCGGCGACCGTAACTATCGGCTCTTCGCGGAGGAGGGACTGCTTCACGTCCTCAATGGGATGATGCACCTGACGGGGACGGACCCATTCGAGCTGTTCGAGGAGATGCACAGGCGGCAGCCGCTCGACGCAGCGCACGCATTCTATCTTGGCTACGAGATGGCGAAGGCCGTGACGGCGCTGACGCTGGGCAAGAACTACGTCCAGGATCAGGCGCTGCGCTGGGGCTTTCTCACGCTGCCCGAGGAGACCCATCGCGGACCGGGTTAGGACCATCCTTCTTGCCGCTTGCGGCTTGGCGGGTGGCCCCCAGCGGATGACCCGCCAGCGGATGACCCGCTAAGCCGCAAGCGGCAAGAAAGAAGGCCCTGACACGATTCACTCCATCGTCACCCGATTCTGACTTTCACGAGAAGTTGTTGCACTCCGCGTTCGTTTAGGTAGGATAGTGGAGGCCCCACCCCGCGATCCCGCCTTCGGAGATCTTCAAAATGAACAACAACAATCATCAAGCCGGCAATTCCGTTCCCAGTCACGTCCGGAGCAGCAGCACGGACGCCAACGACTTCCTGAAGCGCATGAAGGGCAAAGGGCCGCGCGAATCCCTCGACGAGACCGCCCCAAGCCGGCTCGGCTGGGCGTTCGTCCAGGCGACGCTCGGCTGCGTCATCCTCATGGCCGCCCTCACTGTCGGACCCTACCTGTACAGCCAGGTTTCCGCGTCTGACGGCAAGAAGGCCGTCAAGGCACCCGAATCGAGCGATAAACCGGACGCGGCCAAGGCTGACCCGAAGACCCCCGAGACGCCCAAGACGGGCGACAAGTCAGGCACGACCACGGCCGACAACAAGAAGGACAAGGGCGTCCCGTCGAAAGACATCGTCGATAAGCTGAAGGAAAACGAGACCAAGCCCGGCACGCCGAAGGATCCGTTCGGCACCGGCCTCGACGATCTGCTCGACAAGAAGTGATCCTCCCCCACCCCATATCCACTCCCGAGCGGCAACGAGACGGTCTGCTTCGGTGGCCGCCTCGCTGACGCTCGGGACTGGTAGTGAACCAGCGCCATGCCACTCCTTACGATCACTCCCCGGCGTCTCGCCGTGGCCTCGTTCGTGTTCCTCGCCGGCTGGCCCTGTGCCGCCTGGGGCGCGACCTTCTTTGAATGGCCCGCCCTCGCGGATACGATCCGCGTCTGGGGCTGGAGCCTGTCGTTTCTGCTCGGCCTCGTCTGGCTGATCTGGTACGCCGAGCGCTCGGGCCAGCGCATCGAACGGGCCCGGATCGAGACCCGGACGAAGCCGGACCGCTGGGAGGCGAACCCCTTCGATACCGCCGCCTGGTATTATGGCCGCAAGGCGCCGCGTCTGCGGCAGACCTTCCTCCTGCTGGTGGCCTATACCTGCTGCTTCCTCCTTGTCGTCTTGCTGTCGAACCTGGGCGGTTCGAGCGGCGAGGACTCCGATCCTTTCGACCTTCCCGGCGGCGGCGGCGGCGATCAGGCGCCAGCGGCCCGCGCAGTGAAGATCAAGCAGGTTACGCGGAAGAAATTCGTCATCAACCCTTTCAGTTCGATCCTGTTCAGCGTCCCGAGTATCGAGACGGTGAATGTCAAGATGCTCGAAACGTCCCAGCATCAGTACACCGTCGGTTACGGCTCGGGGACCGGCACCGGGACTGGGATCGGACGCGGCTCGGGCAAGGGTTCCGGTTTCGGCAACGGCACGGGCAAGGGCAAGGTGCGGCTGCCGCGGTTGAGGCACGCCGACCGCAGTTGGGACAAGAACTTCGGCATCGGCCTCGACGGCAACATGCTCGTTCAGTTTCGGCTCTTGACTCAGCAGAACGTCGCCGACAAGACCGAGGTGATCGAGATCACCCAGCTCAATCGGCTTCGGCCCATCGAGGCCCCTCCTCTGGTGGTCGTCACCGGCATCAACTCTTTCCAGTTGACCCCGGCCGACAAGAAGGTCCTCAAGTCGTATCTGCTCGAGAAATCGGGCATGATCCTTGGCGACAACCTTGGCGGCGGCTCCTTCCACAATCAGTTTATCCAGACCATGCGTGAGGTCACCGGCGTCCAGGAAGTGCCGATCCCGCGCGACGACTATATCCATCGCAGCCCGTTCCTGCTGCCGATGCTGCCGATCGTCGTCGCGCATGGCGGCGTGATTCCGCTGGGCTGGAAGGTCGATGGCCGCTGGGTCGCCTACTATCATCCCGGCGCCATGACGGACGCCTGGCGCGACGATCACGCCGGCATCAAGCGCGACGTGTGGGAATCCTGTTATCTGCTCGGCTCCAACATCATCTACTACGCCTATTCGGAGAAGGACAAATGGCTCGAAGCGCAGAGGAAGTGATCGTGCGTGCCTTCGCTCTGTCGGTGCTGTTCCTCCTGCTGGTCAGCGGCAGCAGTCCGGCCGGTCCCCTCGACGAGATGTCGCTGGATCGCTGGGCCAAACTGCGCGAGGTCGAGCGCTACCAGTTGAACATCGCCGAACGACTCTATCGCGAGTTATCGTGGAAGATCGCCGCCGACGAGTATGAGAAGTTCCTCAAGCTCTACGAGCGCAGCGTCGGCGCACCCTATGCGCAGCTCAAATGGTCGCTGTGCCAGATTCAACTGCGCAACCTCAACACGGCCATCAAGGATGGTTTCCAGTCGGTCATCGATTACTATCCCGAATCGCCGGAAGCCGTCACGTCCGCCCTGCTCATTGGCCGAACCTACAAGGACATGGGCGATCTGAAGATGGCGAAGAAGGCGCACGACAAGCTGCTCAAGGTCCATCCGAAGCACTATGTCGCCGTCCTGGCGCGCGTCGATCTGGCGGACATTGCCGCCCAGGAGAAGGACGACGTTCGCCGGGCCGCCCTGCTGCGCGAACTGACCTACGAGATCGAACGCAAGGGCGCGGCAGTCAACGATTGTGTCCATGCGGGCCGGCAACTGGCGCAGTTCTGCTTCTCCCAGGGCGACTTCCTCGACGGCGTCAAGGCCCTGGCGACAACGTGCAGCGAGGTGGACCTGCCCCTCCATCTGATGCACCATCAACTGGGCCATCTGCCGTGGATCTTGCAGACCCTTGTCGCCCAGACCGACGACGAGAGCAAGAAAAAGACGCGCAAGCTCGGCGACGACGCCACGACCTGGATGAAGACTCGGGCGACCACCGCGCAGCGGGACGAGAAGTTGAAGGCCCAGGCGCAGCAGTGGTGGTTCTACGCGGCCGACATCCAGGGATACGCGAAGCAGCCGGAGAAACAGCGCGAGGTCTACGATCAGATGCTGGCGGCCCTGGGACAGACCGACGCGGTCCTGGGCAAGGTGGCCGAGTGGCACTGGGCCAGCGGCAAGCGTGACCTGGCCCGCGCGACCTACGCCAAGTTCAAGGATACGGTCCAGGGACAGAAGAGCATTGCGAACTGCTGGCGCGAGGATAGCAAGCCGGACCTGGCCGTCGAGATTTATCGCAAGTTGTCGGTGCAGGACGAGAAGAACAGGCCGGCGTGGGTGGGCGAGATTGCCTGGACGTACCGGCATCGCGCCGGCAAGGCCGACCTGGCCATCGCCGCCTATCGCGAGTTGATCGCCATCGACGTCAAGAACACGGCGAGCCACCAGTGGCAGATTGCCGAGACGCTCTACCAGTATGGCCGCTGGCAGGAAGCGATCACGTCGTTCCGCGGCACGGAGAACTTCCCGACGAACTATCAGCGGATGGCCCACTGCAATCGTCAGTTGAAGAAGTACGACGAGGCCGTCACGCTCTACCGGCAGATCATGGGCGGCAGCAAGGACCTGTCGTCCTGGGCGCTGCTGGAGATTGCTCGCACTTACGAGGAG
>JBBSDR010000449.1:0-6045 GCA_038240465.1 Gemmatales bacterium | reverse complement strand
TCCCACTTTGTCCAGTCCCGCGCATCAAAACTGATCGTAAGTCCTTGAAACAGAGACACGAAGGGCGAGCGGCTTGTCGGGATTAGCGAGGAGTGTCGAAACAACTTCCCCGTTTAGCCGCGAGCCACTGGCGAGCGTGTGCGAATACCGCGCTCGCCAGAGGCTCGCGGCTCAGCCGAAATCCCACCTTCCGGAACAGACTCGCAGTCGATGAGGCATCATGAAACCCAACGACGCCGAGAAACACTTTGTGTTCGTCCACCGCGATCTTCAGTACGCGCTGCCGGTCCTGGACGTCCTGGAGATCGTCGAGACGCCCGTTCTGCAGCCGGCCCACGGAGAGATGGCCGGCTACCTTGGCAACGTCTCGCACCGCGACCACCTGTTTCCCGTTCTCGACCCGACGGCCCTGAGTACCGGACGCGGCGTCGCGCCAGTGTCATCCAGGACCTTCGTGGTCGTCCGCCGCGCCGACATTCTCTTCGGGCTGGCGATGGACCGCTTTGTTGCCGTCGTTCCCCTTGAGGAAGCATCCGTTCCCAGCAGCGCTGAGGGATTCGTTGCGGGTGCCAATCCGTTTGTCGAAACCGTGCGCGCGTTCCGACACAAGGCCCTGCTCTCGCTGGCGATCGACGCGATTGCCGCGCTCGTCCAGCGTTCCTTCCGGGTCCAGCAGCAGCGCATGGTCGATGGCGAAGGCATTCGGGATACTCCCAAGGAGGACCTTGCCGAGTCGGAGCGCATCTTCCTCTGTACCCGCATCGACCACCTGTTGTTCAGCATCCCCGTCGAGCAGGTCAGCGAGGTGATCGAAGGCAGCGATGTCACCCCGCTGTTCCAGTTGCCGCCCCTTGTCCGCGGTCTCATTAACCTGCGCGGGCAGGTGCTCGCGTGTCTGGACATCTCCACCGACCTGGGTTTGGCGCCCCGCCTGCTGGAGGAGCGCAATCAGTTTGTCGTCCTCGAAAGAGATGGCGCCAGCCTGGCGTTGTGCGTGGATGAGGTGACCGGCATTCGCCGCCTGGCCCCCGAGCGCTTCCAGAAAACCGAAATGGTGGTGTCCGCCGAGATGACTCGCTATGCGACGGATGTCCTCGAAGAACCAGACGGCGCTCTGTTCCTGCTCTCGGTGCCGGCTGTCTTTGACGCCCCGCAACTGCAACCTTATCGGAGACATGAACGATGAAACCCGGCCAGGTGGATTTACTCGACGCCTGGACGGAGGATCAGGAAGTCTCCTTGCCCGACCTTCCCGCTGTCCATTCTCTTTGGCCGATGCTGTATCCCAAAGCGCAATCGGAACTCGCCTGGCTGGCCGAGACAGTCAAGGGGGCCAAGCAGGATGAGGAGGACGTTTTCGATCGTCTCTATCGCCGCGGCCACATTCTGGCAGGCATGGCCGCCCTGTTGCATCTGCCCAGGGCGACGCATCTCCTGGGGGTCCTCGACTTCGCCCTGAACCTGGCCCGCTCCTTGCAAACCTTCGAGCGGCATTCGCTGGCTTACGTCGTCGAACTGTTAATCACGGCGGCGCGCGAGGTCCTCGACGACCTGCACGCCATGGGCCGCTGCGAGCGCGATCTGTCGGAAATCCTGGAGGAGTGCCGGACCTATCTTGCCGCCCCGCTGAGACAGTGCCTCGCCCCGCCGCCGCCCGCACCAGCCGCGCCGAGTCCGCCGGCAACCCCGACAGCCGGTGATACGCGCGGCCCAACTCCAAGCACCCCGGTCGCAACTCCGCCGCCCAAGCAGCCGGATTTCGACGATTCCCCGGAGGACCTCCAGTTTCCGCCGGACAAGGTTGGCTTGACCAGTGACTTCTGCGAGGAAGCACGCGAGAGTCTTGCTCGCGTCGGCTCACGGCTGGTCGAACTGGAGGTAGCAGCCGAACCGCTGCCGATCATCAACGACGTGTTCCGCGCGGTCCACACCGTCAAGGGGGGAGCGCGTCTCTTCAAGATCCGCAAGATGGAATCCCTGGCCCACTGCATGGAATCTCTCCTCGATGAGGTGCGCCAGGGGAGCAGACAGGTCAATCCCGCGTTGATCGACGGGTTGCTCGCCGGCCAGAAACTCCTTGAGGAAATGGTGGAAGAGGTTGCCTCGCGCGGTCCTCTTCGGACACTTATCGGACCCTGCCTGGCTACCCTGACGGCCCCGGAGTTCGGAACGGCGCCTCCCTCGGGGTCCGAGAAGGGGCCACTCGCCCCGGCCCAGGCCGGTCCGGCTGCCGCCGCTGCGGTGGCCGCACCCAGGCCGGTTCCGGCCGAGGCCGGTCCACGGTCTCCGACGGCCACGGACAGCATCCGCATTCCGACTGAGAAGCTGGACGACGTCCTCAACACGGCGTCGGAGGTCTTCATCAGCCGCATCCGTTTGGCCAGCGATGTCGCGGCCATCAACACGGCCATCCATCATTTCCGGCAGACGCTGCAGCGCATTGGGGAATTCAATCTGGAGGTGGTCCTGGAGCGGATGGCAGAGGCCAATCGGCGGCTGGTGAACGATCTGCGCGGGCTGATGGCCGAGCGCGGCGGCAGCGTCTCGACCACGAAACTGTCCGCCCTGGTCAACCGCTTTCACAAGGAACTGGCCGGCGACACTCAGCAGCAGCACTTTTCCATCCCCGAAGAGCTGACCTTCAATCTGCTGTCGATCGACGAGGTCCGCAAGCGCCTGCAGCGGAATGTCGAACAACTCGAGCAACTGAGTTCCCGCCTGCAGACGGGAGCGATGGGCTTTCGCATGGTACCCATCGCCCATCTCTTCGACCGCTTCCCAACCCAGGTTCGCGAGTCGGCCCGGCAAATGGGCAAGAAGATCCGCCTGGAGGTCAACGGCGGCGACACCGAACTGGACAAGGTGCTTATCAACCAACTTGCGGACCCTCTGCTGCACATCCTGCGCAACGCCATCGACCACGGCGTCGAGATGCCCGAGGAGCGTGTTGCCAGGGGTAAGCCCGAAGTCGGCCAACTTTTTCTGCGCGCCTATTACCACGGCTCCCACGCGGTCATCGAGGTTCGCGACGACGGCCGCGGCATCGACGCCAACCGGGTGTTGGCCAAGGCCGTCGAGAGGCAGTTGGTGGAACCCGAGAAGGCTGCTGCCTTGACCCGGCAAGAGATCTTCGAGTTCATCTTCGAGCCTGGCTTCTCGACGGCGAGTACGGTGTCCACGATGTCCGGCCGCGGAGTCGGCATGGACGTGGTCAAGACGGCCATCAACCAGGTCCAGGGCAGCATCACCATCGAGAGCGTCCCCAACGAGGGGACCTCGATCAGCATGAAACTTCCCTTGACCCTCGCCGTCGTCAGCACGCTGCTGGTCCGCGAGCGCGGCCAGCAGTTCGCCTTCCCGATCCAGCACATCGATGAAATCCTGACGGTCCAGTTCAGCGAGATCCGCCGCGTCAGCGACAACGCCATCTACAACCATCGCGGCACCACGTTGTCCGTGACGACCCTGTCCAGCATTCTGGAGTTTCCCCCCAGTCTGTTCACGGACGACGAGGTCTCCCTGGTGGTCCTGATCGAGGGAGAGAAAAAGGTCGGCGTCCTGGTCGATGCGGTCCTGGGCCGGCAAGAAGTACTCATCAAGAACCTGGGCAGCCTCATCAAGCAGGCGCCCTTCGTCATGGGTTGCACCATCCTCAGCGACAGCCAGCTGGTCCTCATCCTGAATGCCTGGGAAATCGTCAATGCCCGATCCTGGAAGCCCTTCACCGTTGCCCAGTCGGCGGGGACCCAGGACCAGGCCGCGCGCAAGAGCCACTCCATTCTCGTCGTCGATGACTCGGCCCTGCAGCGCAGTCATCTGAAGGCGATCCTTACCCACGCTGGTTACACTGTCGAAACCTCCGACAACGGCTTCGAGGCCCTGAAGAGCATTCGCCATCGCCGTCACTCCGCCTTCTGCGTGGATGTCATCATGCCGCTGATGGACGGGTTCGAGTTCGTCGAACGGTTGCGGCGCTTGCCCGGCCACCTGCACAGCCCGGTCCTGTTCATCACCGGCCGGGCTCGAGACACCGAGCGGGACCGGGCCAGAAATCTGGACGTGGCCCACTATTTCCAGAAGCCGATCGATCCTCAGACGCTGGTCGAGACACTCGATCGTTGCTGTTTGACGAAAGTGAGGGGTTAGCACCGCTGAGGAACGGTTACGAAATAACCTCCTGCCGCTTGCGGCTTGGCGGACTTCTTGGCGGACCGCCCGCCAAGCCGCAAGCGGCAACCGTTCCTGAACGAGCGCTAACCGGATATCACCAGAGGGACGAACATGCCTGTGGCCAACGGACAATTGCTGCTCTGCATCGAGGACGAGTTGTATCGGCGCTATTTGGAGGAAGAGTGTACCCGAGGCAATCTGCCCTACCTGTCGGTCGCGCCCGAGGAGTTGGCCCAGGTGATCAGCGAGCATCCCGCCGGTGTCCTGCTCTTGCAGTCGGAGTCCGGGGAGCAGGGGGTCATCGACCTGTCCGGACGGCTCAAACGTCTCTTCGGCGAGGCGATTCGCGTCGTTCTCCTCTCGGCGGATTACTTGACCGGAGAGGTGGCAGGCTCGTCGGTCGATGTCTTTTTGCAGTATCCGGTGGCGTTCGAGGAGGTCCGCGCGGCCGTTGCCGTGCTGCAGGACACCACGCGGCGCATTCTCCTGGTCGATGACTCCAAACTGGTCCACAGTCATCTCGTCGTGCCGCTGCGCGCCCAGGGTTACCAGGTGTCCCAGGCGTTCGACGGCGCGGAGGGGCTGATTCGGGCCAAGGAGTGCCAGCCCCACCTGATCATCTGCGATATCGAGATGCCGAAGATGAACGGCTTCGAGGCGTGTACCGCTATCCGCCAGACTGAAGGGATCGCGGACTGCTACATCATCATGTCGAGTACGCTCGGCTCGGCAGCCGACCAGCAACAGGGGTTCCAGGCGGGGGTGGACGAGTACATCCAAAAACCGGTCCAGATCCCCGAACTGCTCGATCGTATCAAGAAGGTTTTCACTCGAGCTCGAGGCGGACGCGAGAACATCCTTATCGTCGGCGACGAGGACCAGGTCGCCCGGAATGTCGCCAAATCGCTCACCAAGCAGGGTTTCTCGGTCCGCACGGTGAGCGCGTTGAAGGAGGTGCGCCGGCTGCTGAAACGATCCAGTGTCGATCTGATTATCTCCGAGATGACCCTGGCCGACGCCAGCATGCTCGACCTGATGGCGGTGTTGCGGGCGTTGCCGGCGGAGAAGCAACCGGACGTGATCATCATCACCTCACGCGAAAGTCAGGCCGACGCCCGCATGGTGATGAACGCCGGGGCGGCGGGAGTAATCAGCAAGCCATTCACCATGGATAGCGTCCTGGCTTCGGTGGAGCGTATCCTGGCTGACCGGCGGGCCGCCCAGGAGAAGGCGCATCTGTCGAAGTACGTCTCCAAGGCGTCGATGCGCATGGCCCTGGAGAAGTCGGTCCTGTCGGGCAAGGCGTCGTCGGCCCGCGCCTACCGCAAGCGGGCCACGATCTTCTTCAGCGACGTCGTCAGTTTCACGACGCGCTGCGAGAGCTATCCACCTCGCGAGGTGGTCGTCCAGGTGAATTCCCTGTTCGAGGTGATGACGCGGATCATCATGCGCAACCAGGGCGACATCGACAAGTTCATCGGCGATGCCTGCATGGCCTTCTGGATGGACGACGATGCCGGGGTGACGGCCGAGCGTGCGCTGCGGACGGCGCTCCAGATGAGACCCGAGTTGGCCGCCATGAACCAGGCGAATGCGGTGCTGGCCGCCGATCCCATTCAAATTCGGATGGGCATCAACACCGGCGAGGTGATCCTGTGCGACCTCGGCGCTGCCGATGCCCGCATGGACCTGACCATCATCGGCGATGCGGTCAACGTGGCCGCTCGCTTCGAGTCGGCGGCGAAGCAATATGGGGTGGACCTCTTGGTCGGCGAATCGACCTTCGAGCCGGTCAAGGATCGGTTTGCGGCCCGGCTCATCGATATGGTGAAAGTGAAGGGGAAGAACAAGCCGCTCGGCTGTTATGAGGTGTTC
>JBBSDR010000448.1:0-6046 GCA_038240465.1 Gemmatales bacterium | reverse complement strand
GCGAAGACTCCGGTCGCTTACGCTCCCGGCTCGCCAAGAACCAGAGCAACAGCACTTGAAAAGGACGTCTTGACAGAATTCTTGTCTCTTCTATATTCCGCCGCTCGCACTCTCAGCCTGATTGGCTGCCGTCGGGATCGTCGTGCGCATTCGCGTCCGCAGTCCCGGTTCGCAGCCCCCCTGTCGGACAGGCTCGTTCTTGCACAGGAGGTGCCATGTGACGTCGATGCCGACGCGACGGCTGAACCGGGTCCTGCCGCTGCTCGTGCTGCTCTGCGGCAACGCATGCTTGCTGCCGCTCAGCCGGGCCGCACCCGATCCGCCGTCTCCCACTGTTCGCCCCCCCGGTATCAGCAGCGGCACGCCCGCCACGCTGCCGCCCGCGCCGACAACTGCGCCAGCGGGGCCGGAGCAACCGCTCCAGCTCCATCGCAACATCGCCGGCGATTCCAAGCCGCTGCTCCTGAGCGCGGATATGTTCTGCACCTGGGTCGAAAGAGGCCAGCGCGTCATTCTCATGCAGGGACAGGTCCTCATCCAGCAGGGTGTGGTTCGCGTTCGCTGCGAGGGGGCTGTTGCGTTCGTCGATCTGGCGCGGTTGCAGCACACGAGCATCCTCCATGCCGACATCTATGCCGAGGAGAAAGTGCTTCTCGAGGATGGCCGGGCGGATCGCAAGGGGACACGCGCCCTTGTCGATCTGAACACGCGCGGCGAGCTGAAGATCTTCTCTCAGAAGAAATCAGTCCTTCAGAAGCCGGTCACGGATGCGGCCCTCTATCAGCGTGCCGTCGCGGAAATGAACGTTCCCGCGATGTCCGGACCCATCGTCCCGGCAAAGGCGACCGAGCCTGCGCGGTCTCCCGCGCCGAGAGGGGGAACGCCTGCCGTGCAGGCTCCGGTACGGATCCCCACGGTGGTTCCAGGTGCGACGCCAAGGCCAATGGCGCCTGCTCCGCCGTCCGGGTACTCGCCCGAGGCGCCGCCGCCGAGCTATACTCCGCCTCCACCGCCGCCGAGTTCTACCCCGGCGCCGGCGACATCGAGCTATACTCCGGCGCCGGCGCCGCCGAGCTATACTCCGCCTCCGGCACCTCCTCCGCCCAGTGTGCCGGGGCCTCCGCCGTCCGTCGTTCGCGGCAGCGGCCGCGAACTGCCCGCGGATTCCGAGAGCGTCAGCGCGAAAGTCACGCCGGCGCAGCGGTCCGGGGCCAACTCGCCCGCCGCTCCCATTCCTGGTCCGCGTCTCCTCCAGCCCGCGCCCGGGCCGGAGGGGCCGGCCCGCCAGTACAGCGTCGCTCCGCGCACCGGAGCGACCTTTCAGCTCAAGAGCGAGACCTTGCCCGGCGGCGAGCAGGCGTCGATCTTCACCGGCGGCGTCATCATCGGCGTGAAAACCTCGGAGGGCGCCGACCTGATCGACATCGAGGCCGACAACGCCCTCGTCTGGTCGCACGGCGGACTGACGCGCGAGATGATAGAAAACCTGCACGGGCAGGGCCAGACCACGCGCGAACTCGAGTTCTACTTCTCCGGCAACGTCCAGATTCGCCAGAAATCCCTTACCGGCGAGCGGCTTCTTCAGGCCGACGAGATCTACCTCGACGCCAGCCGCAACGTCGCCATCGCCCGGAAAGCCGTCCTGCAACTGACGCGCAAGAACTTCCAGCCGCTCTACATCCAGGCCGACGAGTTGAAACAGCTATCGGCAGACAAGTTCGAGGCCGTTCGCACTACCCTCTTCTCGAGCAAACTGCCGTCCGACCCGGGTTTGAAAGTGATCCTGTCGGATGCCGTCATTGAGGAGGTGCGCGTCCCCCGGACGACGATCTTCGGCAACCCGATCCTCGACCGCGACGGCAAGCCGGTCACCGAGATCGAGCGGCCCATCAAGGGAGAGAATGCCCGCATCGAGTTGGAGAACGTGCCGATCTTCTATGTGCCGTGGTACAAGGGCGACGCCGAACATCCCCTCGGTCCCCTCGAGACGATTCGCCTGGGAGACAACCGCGTCTTCGGTGTTGAAGTGGGTGCCTCGCTGGACATGTACAACTTGCTGCATCTGCAAAAAATTCCGCAGTCGCGCTGGCGGCTCGACCTCGACTACCTGAGCCGTCGCGGTCCTGCCCTGGGAACGGACTTCGATCTCGTCAGCCCGACGTTCTTCGGCCTCCCGGCCAAATCGACGACCTTCGTCCGGGGCTATGGCATCTACGACACCGGTACGGACATCCTCGGCGGCGGCCGTGGACCAGCAGACAACCATCCGGACTTTCGCGGCCGAGTGTCGGTGCACGAGGACGCCCAGAACTTGCCCAACGGCTTTGTCTTTCAGGGACGCCTCGGCGCCTTCAGCGACCACAATTACTACGAACAATATTTCAAGAACGAGTACGACACCGGCGTCAATGAAGAGACGTATCTCTACATCAAGCAGACGCAAGGATCCTGGGCCTGGACCGGCCTGGTCGAGCCGCGTTTGCGCAATTACGTCACCGAGACGGAGTCGCTGCCGCGAGCCGATGGCTATCTGATCGGCGCCAGCTTCTTTGACCTGTTCAGTTACAACGCCCACGCCAGCGCCGGCTACTTCCAGTTGCGCACTTCAGACGTTGCCGAGCCGCCTGTGAGCGTCACCGACCGGAATACCTCGACCGGGCGCATCGACCTGACTCAGGAAGTGAGCCTGCCGTTCTACCTCGGTCCGGTCAAGGTAGCGCCCTATGCCCTGGGCGACCTGACTTACTACACGGAAACCCTCAACGGCAACGACGACGGCCGGGCTTATGGCGGACTGGGCCTGCGCGCCAGCATGCCGCTGACCCGGTTGTATCCCGACGCGAAAAGCTTCCTCTTCAACGTCGATGGCCTGATGCACAAGATCGTGCTGACCGGCAACTATCTCAACGCGAGATCGTCGGCGAGCTATCTCCGCTTTCCGCAACTCGATCGGCTCAACGACGATCCTTCCGATCAGGCGCTGCGCGACATTCGGCCGGACCTGCCGCTGTTCAACCCGGCCAACGGCCTGCTGCTGGCCACGTCGCCGCTGTACGATCCGCAGCTCTACGCGATTCGCCGGCTGGTCGAGAACCGCATCGACACGCTCGACAGTATTCAGGTTGCCCAACTGGACATCCGCCAGCGCTTGCAGACCAAGCGCGGTTTTCCCGGCCAGGAACACATCGTCGATTGGATGACCCTCGACGTATCGGCCTCGATTTTCCCGGAGGCCCGACGCGACAACTTCAACAACACCCTCGGGTTCCTGGAGTACGACTACCTCTGGAACGTGGGCGATCGCACGGCCGTGACCAGCAGCGGCTGGATCGACCCGACGGACCACGGCGCCCGCGTCTACACCATCGGCGGCTTCCTCGATCGTCCGGACCGGACGACGTTCTACCTCGGGTATCGCCAGATCGATCCACTCCAGAGCAAGGCAGTGACCGGCGCGGTGAGCTACATCTTCAGCCCGAAATACGCGATGACCGGCAGCAGCACCTATGACTTCGGCACCAGCCAGAGCCTGTCGAACTCACTGATCTTCACGCGGATGGGGACCGACCTGAACGTCGGCTTCGGCATCACCTACAACGCGCTGCAGGGGAACTTCGGAGTCCTGTTCCAGATCCTGCCGAACCTGTTGCAAGGACGGACAAAGGGCATCGGCGCCGGCGCTGGCGGCGCCAGCGGCTTCCACTAAGAAGCGGTTTCAACCCCTCTTTGCCGCTTGCGGCTTGGCGGGGGGAGCCGCCAAGCCGCTTGCGCCAAGGAAGGATTGAACTCGCTTCTACGCGCCATCGTGCAGCAACTTCCAGAGGCAGGCGATTTGCCATGCGTGTTCGCCGGTATTTCCCGCGGCGCGGGCGGCGAGACGAGCGACCTGCCACGCCGACAGATTCGCGATGTCGGACGACGTTTCCTCCGTGGAACGGCGGCGATGCCAGATCAGCCGGCGAACGCAGGTTGCGCGAAAGGCGTCGCGAATCGCGCCAGGCAAATCAGGTTGTTCCAGGGCGCAGCGCAGGTTCTTGCCGGGACCCCGCCGTGGAGCGGCCAGCAGAGCCAGCCAGCGACTCTCCGCTTGCGATAAGCCGGTGACAATGCTTTCGAGCGAGGCGCGACAGATCCTGCGCGTGCGCCGATCCCGGCCATGAAGCAGACGCAGCAACCCGGCGACGGCGGACACAGCCCGGCTACCCAGTTGGCCCAGTGAAGCCGCCGCGGCGCGACGCAACCGCGCGTTCGAGTCGCGCAGCATCTGCTCCAGCAAGGACAGCACTTCTTCCCGTTCCGCGAACCATGCCAGCGCTCGCACAGCACGCCGGCGCATGCCCAGACTCCCCCGGCGGCAGCAGCGATCCAGCACTTCGAGCGCGGCCGTGGACCCGAGCAACCCCAGCGCCCGTGCCGCTCCTTTCCAGCGCGCCGTCTCCTGTTCTTGCAGCACATCGAGCAAGGCAATCTCCACTCGCGGCGATCTTCGGCCAAGGCATGCGAGGGCCTGGGCGACGGCACGTCCGACCTCGCCTCCCTCGGGCATACAGGACAGCAAGGGTTCGATGGCATCAACCGGAGCGATGGACCCCAGAGCCAGAATCGCCTCAACTCGAACGGCACGATGGGCGTCCTTCAGCAGAGGCAGAAGCGCCGGAACCGCACTGGCTGCTCGCGCCCCAAGACGGTTGATCGTGGTGGCGGCCTGCTGTCGCACTGCCGCAACCTCGTCGCTCAGCGCAATCGTGAGGGTTGGAAGAGCAGCGGTGTCGAGCGGCAGTCCTTGCAGCACTTCGGCGACTCGTTCTCGGACGTCTTCGTCGGAGTCCCGCAGCCGTGCGAGGAGAGGGACCACGACCTCGGCTGTTCCGAGATGCGCCAGCCCTTCGACAGCGGCGGCGCGAACTCCGCTGACCTCGTCTGCCAGCGCGGTGAGGAGATCGCGAAATGATGTTGGGCGAGCGGCATGTACAAACATCCCGGGTGGGACTGGCGTCTCGCCTGTCCGGACAGGCGAGACGCCTGTCCCACCGGGTAGTTCACCTCTTGCCGGTCGCCTTGGCTCGCTGACCAGGGCGAGAACGACCGCACGGCGAACGCGCCAGGAAGGATCGCTCAGCCCGGAGCGCAACCAGCCGATTCGCCATGCGCCAGCCGGGGCCAGTTGCTGCACCAGGCGAACCGCTCGCCGGCGTGTCTGCTCGTCGCCACTCGCGAAGGCGGTCTCGCAAGCGCCTTGAATTTCGGCTGCTGGGGGTGGTTGTGCAGCAAGCGCGCGAGCGGCGCTGGTCGCGCGCCAGAAGCTGGGATCGTACAAGGCCTGATGCAGCAGGGAGGGTGTCATGTTTTGAGATAGTGCTGTTGCAGCAACTCCCACAGGCGCGCGAGCAGCCAGCCGGCCTCCTTCTCGGCTGCTGCTGCGGTGGGAGGTCGCAGCCTGTCAGCTCGTTGTGGCTCGTCCCGTTTCCGATCCGCCGCGAGAGACAGCACATGTTCGGTCAATTGCTGCAACTCCTGCCAGGTGAAAAGAGCTGACTGCGATACCAGCGGCTCCTTTCCGCTCACTTGCGCCCACCAGGAGGCCCGTCGCTGGCAGAGTGCCGCGAATGGCTCGACGATTTCCGCAGGCAGACGCCGCTCGGCGACAGCTGCATGGAGGCTGGCCCTCGCTTCACGCAGCGGATTGGCGACAACGCCAAGCCAGGTCCGCAACACTTCGGGAAGCAGCGGTGCGAGGCGAGCCAGTGAGCCGGCTGCGCGGTCGCTGATGTTGAGGTTCTCCTCGACGCCCTTCTCGGTGTTGGTGCGCAGAAACCCGCCGATCAACTCGCAACCTACCACGTAGATCACGGGTTCGGCGGCCAGACGGTCGACCAGAGTCGCGGTCGGGATGCCTTCCTGAACGGCCACGCTCGAGATTTGCAGCTTGTTCTTGCCGACGCTCATCTTGTTCTTCGTGCGCCGGTTCACGGCGCGTACTTCATCGGCGCCATGCACCACCATAATGCCCATGCCGTAGGTGCCGGCATTATTCTTCACGAACACG
>JBBSDR010000447.1:0-6056 GCA_038240465.1 Gemmatales bacterium | reverse complement strand
TGGACGCGCTCCGCTCGAAGACACGCGTCGCGGCTAACCAATTTGTTTGACTTCCACGCGATCCAGCACACAGGCAGAAAACGCATCAACCGGCATCTTCTTCGGATGAAACGGCGCCGCCGCTTCCGCGCCTTCACTGAGGCCGATCAACGAACCGACGCCAGCGCCGAGATTGTCGTAGACCACCAGGTCCTCGCCGTCGCCCTGCTGCGCTCCCGCAAGCGCCTGCAAACTGCATGGCACGGCGACCAGCCAGCGCGCCCCGATGAGCGACGGATGCACGCGCGACAGCGTCACGCTGCCGATCACTTCAGCGATGCGCATGGCCGTCAAGCTCCTCCAGAACGCAGGCCACGCCGTCAGGGCAGATGGCAGTGATACCCCCCTGACACAGCCGCAACAGCTCGCGAAACTCGAAATAGGTCCGGCCATTCATCTCGACCGCGAGGAGATTCGCGCCCAGAGCGTCGATCGCGCGTCGCGCCTGAGGGATCGTCCATACCGGGACGGCTCGCACACCAGGAACCTTGTTCGCCACACAGCAGGCCAGTCCCGGGTCGTCGCAGAACAGCACCACCGCCTGACACGTCCCATCGAACAGGCACGAGGCCACTTGTTTCACCCAGGAGCAGGCCTCGCCCTCACATGGGGGTAATGGTGAGGGAGTGGCGCCGTTGCGGCGGATCGAGCGCAGCGCAGCCTGGAACATGGGCGAGGGTTGTCCCTCGATCGTGTAGCCCCAGGATGGCCGGCCGTTCTTCATCAGTCCGCGATCCCCATGACAAACCACCGTGCCGGCGACGTTTTCGAGTTGACCAGTTGTCGCGCCGCCGCGCCGTCGTTGCTCAGGATTACCGTCGATCCCGGACCGGCGCCTACCGGATCGAGTACCAGCAGTGGCTCGCCATCGTCCTTGCCGTCGCCGGTCAACGGCTGCACGAGCAGGAAGCGCCAGCCCTGGAAGCTGGCATGCTTCACGGTCGAAATCCCATGGCCGACGACGCGCCCCAGTTGCATGGTCAGATCACTCGCATGGCCTTGACGGTTGTCGAGCGACGCTGCCGGGTAAAGGTCAACGGCGTCGTCACGCCCTCGCCGGTCGGCGTCGCGATACTGAAACTCAGGTAGCCCTCACCGCCGCTGCCGAGTCCCGCCGTCGAGGGGCCATTCTGGATGAACAGCGTCGTGTCCATCTCCCGGCCCATGCGCGTGATCGTCTCGACGTTGCGCGAGTGAATGACGCTGGTATGCTTGAAGCCGTGTTCGTACTTCTTTGCCAGGGCGATGCCGGCGTCCACATCCGCCACGCGGACGAACGGCACGAAGGGCATCATCTGCTCGTGATCGACGAACGGGCTATGTTCGTCCGTCTCGCCGAAGAGCAGTTCGGTGTCGGCCGGCACCTTGAGGCCGATTCGCTGCGCCAGCACAGCCGGGTCCTGACCGATCAACTCCTTGGCGACGTGCAGCTTCTTCGGATCGTCCTTCTCGGCCTCGAAGGCGACCTTCGTCAGTGCCTCGACCTGGGCGGCAGTCAGCTTGACGGCCTTGTGTCGCGTCATCGCCTGGCACAACTCGTCGAAGATGGAGGCGACGGCGAAGACTTCCTTTTCGCCAATGCAGAGCAGATTGTTGTCGTAGCCGCCGCCGATGACGATCGACTTCGCCGCGTTGTCGAGATCGGCCGTCTCATCGACGACGACGGGCGGATTGCCCGGCCCGGCGACGATGGCTCGCTTCGGACTGCGAAGTGCAGCCCGGCCAACAGCAGGACCGCCCGTGACGCAGAGCATGCGGACTTCGCGATGATCGAAGATGGCCTGGGCCGATTCGAGCGTCGGGTTCTCGATGATGGTCAGCAGGTTGTCGATGCCGATCGCTTCGTGGATCGCCTGGTTGAACAACCGCACCCCCTTGCAGGCGATGCGAGCGCCGCTCGGATGCGGATTGCAGACGAACGCATTGCCGGCCGCAAGCATATTGATGGCGTTGCAGGCCAGCGTCGGCAGCGAGTGCGTCACGGGCGTGATGATGCCGATGACGCCGAAGGGGGCATACTCGATGAGCGAGATGCCGTTTTCGCCGCTATAGGCCTCGGTCTTGAGCCACTCGACGCCTGGAATGCGCTCGGCGATGACGGTGAGTTTCTCGATCTTGTGGGCCAGCCGGCCGATCTTCGTCTCTTCGAGTTCCTCGCGTCCGAGTTGCTCGGCCTGTCCCTTGCAAATTTTCCGGATGCACTCGACGGCCTTGCGGCGGTCGTCGAGTCCACGGCGCTCGAACTCGCGCTGCGCTGCCACGGCTGCGGACACGGCCTTATCAACGTCCTGGAACACGCCCCAGGCGTGCGCATGACCATTCTTTTGCGGCGCGACGCCGTTGCTGCTGCGAACCTGCGTCAGCACTTGCAGGACAACACTGCGAACCAGATCATCGGTGAGTTGCATGATGCGTATTCTCTCTTGGTTAGCCGCGATGCGAGTCTTCGAGCGGGGCGCGGTGGGGTACAAGCGCTCCGCTCGAAGACTCGCGTCGCGGCTAACCACCAGTGTTTTCTCGGGCGTTGAAGATCGCTTTGCCCTGCACATTGACCGTATCGACGATGCCGATGATGGCGCAATCGATGGGCAGTTTTTCCGTCTCGGGGGTCAGCCGGGCGCTGGAACCCTGGACAATCAACACCATTTCTCCCTGTCCCGCCCCGATCGGATCGACGACGACAAAGGTCCGTCCCGTGCCGATCAGCTTGTCGCGCTGCTGCGGATCAACGCGCAGAGGTTCGACGGTCAGCAACTTGTGGCCGATCATCGACGCCACCTTGCTCGTCGCAACCACGCTGCCGGTGACACGGGCCAGGAACATTACGCTTTCCCTTCGAGCAACGCTTTCGCCTGCCGGGCGACGACAATCTCTTCGTTCGTCGGCATGATCCACACCTGCACACGACTCGCCGTCGCATGCAGCGCCATCTCGCCCTTCGCCAGTTTGTTCTTCTCCAAATCGAGAGCGATGCCGAACCAGTCGAGGTTGCCACAGACGAGTGAGCGGATCAGAGCGGAGTTCTCGCCGATGCCTCCGGTGAACACGATGGCATCCGCCCCGTTAAGGAGAAGCAAGTACCCCCCGAGGTAGTGCCGCACCGCCTCGGCGTAAACGGACAGGGCCATCCCCGCCCTCGCCTCGCCCTTGTCGGCGGCATCCTCGATGTCGCGCAGATCGTTGAACCCGCACAACCCCTGCAAACCTGAGCGATTCGCCAGGTCGTCGAGGACCTGCTCCAGCGTCTTGCCCGTGGCCCGCATGAGAGCTGGAATCGCAAAGACGTCGAAGTCCCCGACCCGGTTATTCTGGGGCAACCCACTCTGAGGACTCATGCCCATGCTGGTCGCCACCGATTCGCCGGCGTCGATCGCACACAGCGAACTGCTGCCTCCCAAATGGCAGGAGATAATCTTCGCCTTCGGGTCCTGCAACAGCTCCGCAGCGCGACCCGCGATGTAGCGATGGCTCGCGCCGTGGAAGCCCCAGCGACGAACGCCGTGTTTGGAACTCCACTCCCACGGGACCGCGTAGAGCTGTTGCTCCAGCGGGATTGTCTCGTGAAAACCTGTCTCGAACGCGGCCACGAGCGGTATCTGTGGCAGTTCCCGCGCCAGCAGTCGCATCGCCGCGATATAGGGCGGGTTGTGCGCGGGGGCGACATCCGCATATTCCTCCATCGCGTGCAGCACGCGCTCATCAACGCGCTGCACGCCGCTGATTCCCTTTGCATGGACCGCCTTGAAGCCAATGGCCGCCAGTTCTGACGCATCCTTGAGACAGCCCCGCTTCCGATCGCTCAGTTGCTCCAGGCACAATCGCACGGCGGCGGCGTGGTCCTTCACCTCGCCGCTGAAATCCTCACGCTGGCCCGCGGCCTCGACGAAGCCCTTCGACTGCGCCGAGCCGATCCGCTCGACGCCGCCGCGCGCCAGCAGCCTCTCGTCCGCCATGTCGAACAGGCGATACTTGAAGCTCGTCGAACCCAGGTTGGCAACCAGCACTTTCATGATTGTCGATTTTCGATTGTCGATTGATGATTTCGATTGCGATTGTCGTTGGATCAATCGTCAATCGAAAATCATCAATCGCAAATTACTTGAGGAACGTTGCCAGCACGTCTCTCTCGGGGCGCGGAATGACGTGCGCCGAAACCAGTTCGCCGTTGGCGCTGGCCGCCTGCGCTCCGGCATCGACCGCGGCGCGGACGGAGCCGACGTCGCCGCGAACGAAAGTCGTCACATAGGCGTTGCCGATCTGCACCTGGCCGGCCAGGGTCACGTTCGCCGCCTTGCACATTGCGTCGGTCGCCGCGATGGTCGCGATCAGGCCCTTGGTCTCGATCAGGCCGAGCGCCTCGCCGTTGTGGTTATTCGCCATGATTGCTGTCTCCACTCTGAATGGTCTGTGTGGGTTTACTTCACGCCCGCCGGCTCTGCCGCCTGCTGCTTGCCGAGCAACGGCAGGATCGATCCGAGGTCTTCGTGCGGACGCGGAATGACCTGCACGCCGACGACCTCGCCGACTCGGCTGGCCGCCGCCGAGCCGGCATCGATGGCCGCCTTGACCGCGGCGACGTCGCCGACGATGTAGGCCGTCACCAGAGCGCTGCCGATCTTCTGCCAGCCGATCAGCGTCACGTTCGCCGCCTTCAGCATCGCGTCGCTGGCCTCGACCAGCGCGACAAGGCCCTTGGTCTCGATCAGCCCAAGCGCCTCCATGTGGTTATTCGCCATCTTGCTTACACTCCCGGGAGGTTGAATGATTACTCGAACAATTCCAGATGCGTCGCATGGGCCAGGTCGCAGGCGTTGCCCTCATCGGTGTCGATGTGGACTTCGAGCTTTGACGCCGGTGCCAGCCGAACCAGCAAATCCTCGAACAGAAGCGAACAGGTCGATTTCACGCGCAGATTCAGGCGATCCCCGTCCTTCACTCCATACCAGGCCGCGTCCGCCGGCCCGATGTGAACGTGCCGTTCATGGCGAATCACGCCGCGCGCCAGTTCGATCATGCCGTTGGGTCCCATCAGATAGCAGCCGGGACTGTCGCGATGATCGCCGCTCTTGCGGACCGGCACGTCGAGTCCGAGCAGCACCGCGTCGGTGAAGGCCAACTCGACCTGGCTGTGATCGCGGCACGGCCCCAGGATGCGCAGGTTCGGAATGATCCGATGCCGTGGGCCAATGATGGTGACCGTCTCCTCGGCGGCGAAGAAACCGTCCTGGTAGAGCCTCTTGTGCGGCGTCAACTGGTGTCCCTTGCCGAAGAGCCGCTCCAGGTCCGCCTGAGTGACGTGACAGTGCCGGGCGGACACATTCACGATCAGCCGTGGTGCAGGCGGCTCGCCTGCTCTTCGGACAAGCGAGTTGCCTGCTCTTCCTGCAAGTGCCTCGCCTGCCCGTGGTGCAGGGCCTCGCGCACCAGCTTCCGCACCAGCGAGCGGTCCAGCGTTGCCGTGCTCATTCCTGAAATTCTCCCTTCTCTCCAGCCACAATCAGCCGCGTGTCCGATCCCGCCAGCAGTTCGCGCTGCGCCTGCGATAGTCCGCGATCGACGATCAGGGTGTCGATCTCGTTCAGTTCGCACAGAAAGGCCAGCGCCGGCCGGCCGATCTTCGTGTGATCCGCCACGACCACGATCTCATCGGCACAGTGCATCATTGCTCGCTGTGTCTCGACCAAGAGCAGATTGCCGTTGAACAGGCCGCGAGCCGTGATGCCCCCGCAACTCAGCAGCGCCTGGTTGACGTGAACGTCCGGCAACATGCGAATGGTCAATGGCCCCAGGGCGACACCCGTCTTCGGGTAAACGTAGCCGCCCAGCATGATCAGGTCCGTCTCGTGGCTGGCGGCGAACAGGGCCGCGATCGGCAAACTGTTGGTTACGATCGTCAGCGACCGACCCAGCAGCAACCGCGCCACCTCCAGGGTCGTCGTGCCGCCGTCGAGCAGGATCGCGTCGCCGTCGTTCATGCGCTCGACAGCGGCCCGCGCGATGGCTCGCTTCTCTTCGAG
>JBBSDR010000446.1:0-6061 GCA_038240465.1 Gemmatales bacterium | reverse complement strand
CTACGCGCTGCATGGTGTCTTCGCCAGTTCGGCGGAGCCGGCCGTGCCGCCGCTCTACTTCGATCCGCCGCCGACGCCGGAATACGACAAGTTCGTCAAGGAACTCGATGTCCGCGAGCAAAAACTGGCCGCCTTCCTCGAAGGCAAACGTCAGGCCCTGCGCGACGGCGCCAGGAAGCGCGTCAGCGAGTATCTGCTGGCGGTCCATGCCACGAGAGACGTCCCCGATGCCCAGGAGTACATGCTTCTCGCCGAGGGCAACGATATCAATCCCGCCATGATCGCCCGCTGGCGCGCACAACTGCGGCGCAGCCTCAAGACGGGCGAGCCGGTCTTTGCCCTGTGGCACGCCCTGTCCGCCCTGCCCGACAAGGATTTTCCCGCCAGCGCGGAAGCTCTGCTGCAACGAACGTCCGTGAAGTCAAGTCATCCGCTGCTGCTGAAGGCGTTCCAGGCGAAACTGCCGAAGACGATGGCCGACGCCGCCCAGCTCTACGCCAGCGTGCTGCTCGATGCCGAGAGCAAGTGGCAAGCGCTGCGGCTCGTTGGCCGTCCAGCGCCCGATTGCTTTGCCGATGCGGACCTCGAATAGCTGCGGCTGGCTTTTCACGGAATCGACGCGGCAGCGAATGTGCGGCCCGGCCAGATGAGCGAGCTGGAACTGTTGCCGGATCGGGCTTCGCAGGGCGAGTTGCAGAAACTGCGGAATGCCGTGCAGCAATGGCGTGTCAGCGGGGCAGGCGCGCCGCCGCGCGCCACGCTCCTCGTCGATCTGCCTCGACCGATCGAGCCGCGCGTCTTCGTCCGCGGCAATCCCGGCAACCTCGGCGAACCGGTGCCGCGCCAGTTCCTCGAAGTGCTGGCCGGTAAGGACCGCAAACCCTTCCACGAGGGCAGCGGCCGTCTGGAACTGGCTCGGGCCATCGTCGATCCCGCGAATCCGCTGACGGCGCGAGTGCTGGTCAATCGCGTCTGGATGCAGCACTTCGGCCGCGGCCTGGTGACAACCCCGAGCGATTTCGGCTTGCGGAGTGAGCCGCCGTCTCATCCCGAACTGCTCGACTGGCTGGCTTGCCGATTCGTGGAAGAGGGCTGGTCGATCAAGAAACTGCAGCGCCTGATCCTGACCTCGGCCGCCTATCGCCAGGCGAACCTCGATCGAATCGAGGGACGCAAGGCCGATCCCGAGAACGTGCTGCTGTGGAAGTTCCCGCGCCGCCGGCTCGACTATGAGGCCCTGCGCGATTCTCTACTGTCAGTTTCGGGCCGGCTGCTGCCGCGAATCGGCGGTCCCTCAATGGCGGACTCATTCTCCGCCGCCGCCAATCGCCGCACGCTCTACGGTCATCTCGACCGCCTCAACGTCCCCGGTTTGCTGCGAACGTTCGACTTCCCCAATCCCGACGCGACCAGTCCGCAGCGCATCGACACCACAGTGCCGCAGCAGGCACTGTTCCTGATGAACAGCCCCTTTGTGCAGGACTGTGCGCGCCGGCTGGTGCAGCGCGCCGAGATCGCGTCGCTGAAGGACGTCGAGGCGCGAGTGCAGCGGTTGTATCGATTGCTCTTCGCGCGTGACGCGACAGCCGATGAGGTGGAACTGGCACGCGAGTTTCTTGGAGATGGCCGCGCGCCGTCATCCTGGGAGCGCTACGCGCAGGCCCTGTTGTTGACCAACGAGTTCGTCTTCGTGGACTGAGGATGGCGAGCCGGAAGCGTAAGCGACCGGAGTTCTCCGCTGGACGCCTCCGGTCGCTTACGCTTGATGCGAAAACTCCGGTCGCTTACGCTCGCGGCTCGCCTCAGAGTTTCAGTTTCTCCAGAGCGCGGCGCGGACGGTCGTCTTCCGTCCCCGCCAGAAGGACCGCCTGTTCCAGATGCTTCTTCGCCTCCGCGAGCAGCCCCTCCTCGATCAGCGCCTCGCCCAGAGCTAACTGAGTATCGACCAGGTCGGGTCCACAGGCAACCGCCCGACGGAGCGCCGACAGCCCCTCCCCGCGCTGGCCGGCAGCACGCAGCGCCACGCCCCGCAGCACATGAGACAGTGCGTGGTCCGGCTTGCGACTGATCGCGATGTCGGCCTGGCGAATCGCTTGCCGGTACTGTTCCTGCGCGTGTTCGCCTTCGTGTTTCAATTCCGCCTGCTTTGCGCGCATAAGGGCGAGTTGTCCGAGCAGATAGGCTCCCTGCACTTGCTCGCGGTCATTCTTCAGCCCCTCCCGCAGCGCTTCCTCGGCACCGTCGGTGTCGCCGAGACGCAGCAGATCGCGCCCGAGACTGACGGACGCCCTTGAATCAGGCGACTTCGCGATCACCTCGCGGAGCAACTCGACCGCCTGCTGCCAGTCGCCGCGTGCTTCCAGTTGCTCGACGCGACGCAGGTTCGCTGTCTTGCCAACCGCGCGCAGCAAACACTCGGCGACGAACGGATCGATCCAGTCGTTGTCCGCCGGCAGCGAGGCCGCACGAGCCGCGAAATCCTCCGACAGCTTCTGCGCTCCCTGACGCAGACAGACAGCAGCCAGTTGCGCGCAGGCTCGCTTTTGCGTGTAGGGACTGTGCTGCGCCCTCAGCAAGTGCTTGCGCGCGGCAGAGAGATCACGCCCGGAAAACAGCAGGCCCAGTTGCAGATGGACCGATGGATTGCCCGGATCGGCGTCGAGAGCCAGACGAAGACAGTGTTCGGCCTCGTCGAGGTCGCCGCGCTCCTGGAGCAGTTCGGCCAGGCGCAGCCAGGGAGCGACGTGATGGGGTTCACCGCGGCGCCACAATTCCGCGGCCCGGCGCAGATACGGCAGACCGGCATCCGGCTCGCGCGTCCGGAACGATTCGCCGCGCAGATACGGCCAGCGCGCCTCGTCCGGCTCCAGTTTCGCCGCCCGGGCGAAACACGTCTCGGCCGGTTCGTACAAATTCGCCCCGCGCAGCAGCATGCCGAGATCACCCCAGGCCGCCGCGGAATAGGGAGACTGCCCGACGATGCGCCGCTTTGCCTCGATCGCCTCGGCCAACTCCGGATCGTCACCGTCCAGCGCGACCACAGGCGGTTCCGGCGCGGCAAGACGACGCCAGCCATACCAGCCGCCGGCGCAGGCCAGAAGCACCACCAGGAGCAGCAGCAAACGACGCCGCGTCATTACCGTTTTTTCCTGTGCAGTTCAATGCGCTGGTTCGTCTCGACGCCCTCAAACACCTCTTCCTCGCGCTTCCCGTCCGGCCAGCGGATCGTGATGGAATCGACACGTTTCACGTCGCCCAGGCCAAAGTGCGCCCGCGGATCGTTGCTGCACAGGTAACTCGACGCCGGATTGATCTGCCGTACCCACGAGCGCTTTCCCACCTGGACCCGCACCTCGGCCCCATGCGCATCGCGCTTCAGTTCCGGATCGACAGCCCGCACCATCAGCCAGTTTCCACGCCCTGGGGCGACGTTGCGATACAGTTTCGCCGGACCGCCAGCCGTCGTCAGCAGCAGATCGACTGCGCCATCATTATTGATGTCGCCCCAGGCCAGGCCGCGAGCGACGTTGGGCATACCGCACAGGGCGGGGTTGTCCGGCGAGAGATCGCGAAACTTGCCGGTCCCATCGCCGGCGAACAACTGGTTCCGCTCCGCGTACAGTCCCCAGTGCGGTCCCAGCTTCGGGTTGGCATTCGCCTGGCTGCGGGCGATCCGGCCATTGGCAATGGCGAGATCGACGGCCCCATCGCAGTCGAAGTCTTCCAGGACCGCGCCGAAGCCGGTGCCGCGCCAGTTCGACCGCAACAGGTTGGTGGCCGTCGTCCGGTCGGAGAAGGAGCCGCGCGGCAACTGCTGCCAGAGCGTGTGCGTCTCCGCGCCCAGGTGCGTCACGAAGAGATCGAACAGGCCGTCGCCATCGACGTCGGCCCAGGCCACCCCCATTCCCGCCTCGGCCTGCCCCATCCGATTGAAGGCGACGCCATGAAGAAAGGCTTCCTCGCGGAAACCTTTGCCGTTCTGATTGATCCAGAGCCGGTTCGCCGCCCCATCGTTGGCGACGAAAATGTCCGGCCAGCCGTCGCCGTCGAAGTCGGCACAGAGAACGCCGAGGCCTGGCCCCGTGAGTTGTCCCAGGCTCATCGAGACGGTCACGTCCTCGAACTTACCGCCGCCCAGGTTGCGGAACAGCCGCGTCACTCGTCCGGGGAACGCCCGGGGAGGACAGTATTCCGGCTGACCCGAAGCTGACTTGCACCCCTGGGTCGAATCGTAATCGACGTAGTTGACGACAACCAGGTCGAGCCAGCCGTCGCGGTCGAAGTCGAAGAAGGCGGCCGAGGCGCCCCAGGCGGGATTGTCCAGGCCGGCCTGGCGGGTGATGTCCGTGAACTTGCCGCCGCCGAGATTGCGAAATAACCGGATGCCGCCGTACTCGGTGATAAGGACGTCGGGCTTGCCATCGTTGTCGATGTCGCCGATGGCCACCCCCATGCCGTGGCCCGCGACGTCGAGTCCGGAGCCGGCGCTGGCGTCGCGGAACGTGCCGTCCTTTTGCTGAAGAAAAAGCTGATGGCGAGCGCCGCCGGGTCCGCCATTGTGCAGCAGGAGGATGTCGAGTTTGCCGTCGCCGTCGGCATCGAAGAGGGCCGCTCCGGAACCGAGGGCCTGCGGCATGAAGAAAGTGCCGGTCGGCCCCGCGTCGTGGAGGAATCGCAGGCCGGCTTCGTTCGTGACGTCGGCGAACCAGGCCGGTCCAGAGGGGGGATCGTCCGCGGAGGAAGAATCGATGCGCGGACGCAAAACCAGCCAGGCCAGCAAGGCGACAAGCGGGCAGGCGGAGAACAACCAGGCCAGATGCCGCCGCGACTTCATTCGCTCCTCCTCTTCCTCATCCGATACGGATGGAAAACTCCCAGCGTTCTCAAAGGGAGAGCGCTCGCGCGCGCCGCGTGTGATTTCGGCGCGTTTTTCCCTTGACAGAGATTATGAGAAATTACTAAAACAAGAGTGCATGCGCAGGTTATGACCTCTCCCGTGTCCTGGCTCCGCTTGTGGGGTGAGACCCTCCTCTCCCCTCCGTCGATCCCTTCATCGACCGGGCATATCGGGAGCGATCAGCAAGTACCGTGGCAAGGCCAGGGTTCAGCGCCCCATTCGCCTCGACGCGGTTACGCACCTTTCGCGCCTGTTGCTCCATCCGTCTTCGTTACTGCGAACGCGAACGGAGTTATTCCGGGCTTTGCTCGGTCGTCTTCATCACCGATCTTCTGTTCGGCTTTTTGGGGAGGGACTCATGCCACTGATGCGACTGTTTCCACGGAGGCGAGGCTTCACGCTGATCGAGTTGCTGGTGGTGATTGCCATTATCGCCATCCTCGTCGGCATGCTGCTGCCCGCCGTCCAGAAGGTGCGCGAGTCGGCCCAGCGCTCGCAATGCCAGAACAACCTGAAGCAAATCTGCCTCGCCACCATCAAGACTTCCGACGACAACAGCGGCATCCTGCCTCCGGGCATCGGCATCTATCCCGGACACAATCCGACCGACAAGAACGGCGATGGCGGCCTCCTGTTTCACATCCTTCCGAACGTGGAACAGGGTCCGCTCTACAAGTCTTCGCTCGTGGCGGACGACCGCAACGGCAACCTGGCGACTTACTCGCAGTGGGGCGTCCGCCCGGAAAACACCATCAACACCAACGTCAAGAGCTACGTCTGTCCCGCCGACCCAACCCAGGACAATCACAGTTGGGGTTCGCAGGTGGTCAATCCGGTCAGCAGTTACGGCTACAACGGTCAGGTCTTCTTCATGGCCTACCAGGGCTGGGGCGGCGGCTACACTCGCTATCCAACCGCGATCAGCGACGGCACCTCGCAAACCATCTTCTTTACCGAAAAATGCGTCCGCGGCTTTAACCCCGGCGCGGGCTGGGCGCCGAAGGATGACATGAACTACTGGCCCGACTGGGGTCCGTGCCTGGTCGCGACGGATGCCGGGGCCGGTCAGCCGACGGGGCCCGCGTCCAAGTTCCAGACCGATCCCCAATACGGCAAGACGAATGGCAACATCGCCAGTTCGCCCCACTCCGGCGGCATCATGGT
>JBBSDR010000445.1:0-6061 GCA_038240465.1 Gemmatales bacterium | reverse complement strand
GGCAGTGCATGGACAATAGCCGCGACTATCAGCATCTCAACCAACTCTGGGACGAGAAGAAGGCCGTCTGGCTCACTCCCCTGGCGCAGGACGGCACCCGGGCCGCGGCGTGAATGAGGCGAGCGGCGCGATTAAGGAGATGACGGCATGGAGGCAAGTCGAGATTTCTGGCGCGATCGGCGCGTGTTCGTGACGGGCTGCACCGGCCTGGTGGGAGCGTGGACGACGCGCTTGCTGCTAGAGAAGGGCGCGCATGTCGTCGGCCTTGTGCGCGACCAGGTCAGCGGCTCGGAACTCGTCCGCGCCGGGCTGGATCACCAGATCGACATCGTCCGCGGCTCGGTCGAGACCGCGAACCTCGTCGAACGGATCCTGACGGAATACGAGATTCAGACCGTGTTCCACCTTGCGGCCCAGACGATTGTCGGAGTGGCCAATCGCAGTCCGATCTCGACCTTCGAGGCCAACATCCAGGGGACCTGGTGCGTCCTCGAAGCGGCGCGGCGGTGCGGCGCGCCGCCGCAGGTCATCGTCGCCTCGTCGGACAAGGCATATGGCGATCAGGAGCAACTGCCCTACACCGAGGACGCGCCCCTCCAGGGCCGGCATCCCTACGACGCCAGCAAATCCTGCGCGGACATTCTCTCGTTGACCTATGCCCACTCGTACCGGCTGCCCGTGTGCGTGACGCGCTGCGGCAACTTCTACGGCGGCGGCGATCTGAACTGGAATCGGATTGTGCCGGGAACGATTCGCGCCGTGGTTCGCGGCGAACGTCCGCTGATTCGCTCGGACGGCAGTTACATCCGCGATTACTTCTACGTCAAGGACGGTGCCGCGGCGTATCTGCACCTGGCCGAGTGCATGGACCGCAAGCCGGAACTCATCGGTCACGCCTTCAACTTCTCGACCGAGATTCAGGTGACCGTGCTGGACATGGTGCAGCGTATCCTGCGGCTGATGAACTCGACGCTGCAGCCGAGGGTGCTGGGCATCGCCAGCAACGAGATCAAGCATCAGTATCTGTCGGCCGCCAAGGCCCGCGCGATGCTCGACTGGTCGTCGCGCTACAGCCTCGACGAATCGCTCGCCGAGACGATCGACTGGTATGCCGCTTACTTCGGCGTCCTGTCCGCCGACCGTCCCGCGCTCCGCGCCAGCGCCTGAAGTTCCGCCGGTTATCGCCCCCGCCCTCCTGGCGATTTGGGCGAGAAGCGCCAGTAACCCCCTTGACACCCTTTTCCCTTGCGGATTACACTTCAAAGAGTAAGTGCGCGGACGCTTTGAGGAGCGCCGCCCTCCTGCGGCGGACGGTGTCCCATTCGTGGGGCAACCCTGGGAGTGCCAGGCGTGAGAGCTATTATCAGCGATATTCACAGCAACTTTGAAGCGCTCCAGGCTGTCCTCGAGGACATCAAGAAGCACAACGTCACCGAGATCTATTGCCTGGGGGACATTGTCGGCTACGGCCCCAATCCCCGCGAGTGCGTCGATCTGGTGATGAAATGCAAGATGGTCCTCCTGGGCAACCACGATCAGGGCGCCATGTTCGACCCCGAGGGCTTCAACCTGCCCGCGGAGAAGGCCATCTTCTGGACGCGCGAGCAGCTTGAAGCGCCCAACGAACGCCGCGACCTCAAGGAAAAACGCTGGGAGTTCCTCGCCGAACGGCCGCGCCAGTTCAAGGAGAGCGGCATGCTCTACGTCCACGGCTCGGCCCGCAATCCCCTCAACGAATATGTTTTTCCCGAGGACATCTACAACCAGCGCAAGATGGAGCGCATCTTCGCCCTCGTCGAGCGCTACTGCTTCCAGGGCCATACCCACGTCCCCGGCATCTTCACCGAGCAGGTTCCCGAGGACCTGTACCAGTTCAGCAGCCCCGACGAGATCGAATACGTCCACGTTCTGGATGAGCGCAAGACGCTGTGCAACGTCGGCTCTGTAGGCCAACCTCGGGACGGCGACTGGCGAGCTTGCTATATTCTCCTGGACGGCAACACCATCCGGTATCGCCGGGTGGAGTATGACATCGAAACGACCGTCAAGAAGATTTACGCCGTCCCCGAGCTGGAAAACTTCCTCGGCGATCGTCTGCGCGACGGGCGCTGAAAGCGCTTCGCGGCCAGACCCGAGCGCCAGCGAGGGACCTTTGCGAAGACCCCTCGCTGGCGCCTGGGGCTGGTAACGAGCAATCCATGCGAATCAAAGACTTACTCAGGTTCTTCGTCTGCGCCGGCCTGTTCATCGTCGGATACCTTCTGCTGTCGCGCAGCCTCCCCCCGCCTCAACCGCAGCCGGACAAGCCACGCGATCCGAAAACAGACAAGGCCGAGGCCAGCGCCAGTCCCGCGACGGCCGTCGCCGGCTTCGGCGCCCATCTGGCCCTGGAGCAAAAGGGCGACGACGAGCGCCAGAGAAAACGCTGGACCTCGCAGTCCGCTCCCTGGTTTCAGATCGGCGGCGTCGCCGGCGCCGGCTGGGCAGCCACAGGCAGGCGCTGGCCCGAAACGGCCGTCGTCCAGCGCAAACTGATCGCCCTGGGCGACGAGTCGTCCGACTCGCCTTTTCATCTGCAAGTCACCTTCGATCCGCGCGGGGCAGCCGTCCGCCGCGTCGTCCTCAACAAGTTCAAGTCGTCGGATCGTCTGGGACATCCCATCGATGTGCCGCTCGAACTGATCCCCTTTCAGGCAGACCTGCCCGATTACAGATATGGCTCCAACGTGCTGTTCCACTACGACGCAGACCGGCCGGGAGCCAAGCAGCGGCCGCTCGACACCCTTGGCAAGACCGAATGGCGCATCGACGAAGTCAAGAACAGCGACAAGGACACGGAACAGCTCGTTCGCTTCGTCACCGTCATTCAGGGCGTCGAGGTGACCAAGACCTTCTCTCTGTCGCCGCGCACCTATCACATCGGCCTCGAGGTCGGCATGCGCCGCACCAAGGGCGCGCCGAAAGACCTGACGTTCCGCTACCAGTTGAGCGGCGCTCTAGGCCTGCCCATTGAGGGTGCCTGGTACACATCGATCTTTCGGCACTCTCTCATCGGCATGATGGATGGCGGAAGCCCGTGGCGCAACTATCAGGACAATCGCGAGATCGCGCTGAAGCAAGGTGGCGACGACGTCAAACGCGATCAGGAACGCCGTTTCCTGTATGCCGGCGTGGCCGTCCAGTATTTCGCCTCGATCGTTGCCATCGATGACGTACAGAAGAACCAGGACTTCATCGGCAGCGTCCGGCCCACCTGCGAATCCCGCGTCCTGACGCTCGAACTTGAAGACACGATCCGGCCGGGGTTCTCTCCCGAGGATCGCGTCCTCAAGGTTTCCGAGAAACGCGACCGCACGCGCACGGATAAATACATCCTGAGCGAGGCGGTCCACACCGAGTTGCTGGCCCGGCACCTGGGCAAGGGCGACCGCATCACGGTGCTGGTCGTGCCGGACACGGAGGACCAGCAAGTCGTCGTCAAGCTGCTGCGCGAGGGACAGGCCCAGCCGCAGTTCCAGGACGACATCACCGTCCGCCTCAATACCGAACAGGTCGAGTTGCCGGCCTCGGAGAAAGAGAGCGTCGTCCACAAGTACCTGCTCTACAACGGCCCGGTCAAGCCGATGCTCCTGGGCCAGATGACCGGCACCGCTGCTGTCGAGGAGGGCCTGGTCGATCGTTACGTCAAGAACCTCCACCTCAACACGCTGACCGACTATCACTCGCCCGGCGGCATGGGCAGGTTCGCCAACAGCATCTACTTGACCTGGTTGATCATCCAGTTCACGAACCTCTGCCACACGGTCCTGAACTGGCTGCACTTCATCATCCCAAGTTACGGCATCTGCATCATGCTGCTGACGGTGCTGGTGCGCGGGCTGATGTTCCCGATGAGCCGCAAGCAGGCGCTGACCAGCATGAAGATGCAGGCGCTACAGCCGGAATTGAAGAAGCTCAAGGAGAAGTTCAAGGACGATCGTCAGGGTTTCGCGATGGCCCAGATGGACCTGTTCCGCAAGAACAAGATCAGCATGTTCGGCTCGTGCTGGATGATTTTCTTGCAGATGCCGATCTTCATGGGGCTGTACTATTGCTTGCAGGAGAGCGTCCACTTTCGGCTGGCGCCCTTTCTGTGGATCAGGAACCTGGCCGCTCCCGACATGCTGGTGTTCTGGACCGAGAACGTGCCGCTGATCAGCCGGCCGGAGGACTACGGCAGTCTGCTCTACCTGGGGCCGTATCTCAACTTGCTGCCCATCGTCGCGGTCACGCTGATGATCTATCAGCAGCAGAAGATGATGCCGCCCGCGGCGGACGAGCAGCAGGCGATGCAGCAGAAGATGATGAAGTACATGATGATCTTCTTCGGCCTGATGTTCTACAAGGTGGCCGCGGGACTGTGCGTCTACTTCATCACGTCGAGCCTGTGGGGGTTCACCGAGCGCAAGCTGCTTCCCAAGGCGAAGCCCAAGCGCGAAGGCGAGACAACCGACGACCTGTTCGACAAGATGCGCGGCGACCCGGCTCCGGCAGTTATCGCGGAGAGCAAGCCGGCGGCGAACGGCCAGAGTGCGGCGAACAATCGAGCGAAGCGCCGTCAGGAACGCAAGCGCAAGCAGGATCGCGCGGGAGGCAGCCCGATCGCGACGGAGACACCGGCGGCGACGTCTTCGGATGAAGCGGGCTGGTGGAGCAACATGCGCCGCAAGGTCGGCAACTGGTGGAAGGACGTCCTCAAGAAGGCGTCGAAGAAGTAGCGGGAGACTCGCCGTTTGCGGCTTTGCACTGCCGAGAGCCGGCAAGAGGCAAAGCCGCAAGTGGCAGTGAGGCAGCCATGCGTCACATCTTCGCAATCGTCGTCCTGATCCTGACGCAGCACACCGTCCTGGCCCAGGGCGAGAGGCGCTACGAGATCCGCAAGGACAGCGTTCAGGTCAGCAAGGCTTACGCCCGGCCTATCGACGACACGGGCCGCACCGAAATCGTCATCGACGTGAAGTTCAAACTCGAAGTGCTGGCCGAGTCCGGTCCTGGCGATGACGATCGCGACACGATCGTCATCACTGAGGGCGGCCAGGAGGTGCAGCGCATCCCGTTGCAGCAGGTCCGCGCGCGTGGCCTGACGGTCATGATGGCGATGGACGTCAGCGGCAGCATGGAGGGCAAGAGCCAGCGCGGCACGACCAAGATGGAGGAGGCCCAGTCGGCGGCGCTGCACTTCCTCGAGCGCCTGCCCGCCTTCGCCGACACCGGCGTCATCCTTTTCGATCATCGAGTGCAGCCTTCCGGCATCCGCTATCCCTGCAACGATCCGTCGGGGGTCGAGGCGCAGCGCCGCGAGATGGCTCGCTTCATCAAGAGCGCCAAACCCGATGGCGGCACCGCCTACCTCGACGCCACCCACAAGGCGCTCGTCATCCTGGCCAAGGTCCCGACCGGCGACAAGGCTGTCGTGCTGATGACCGATGGCATCGACCTCAACAGCAAGATGACCGCGAAGAAGGTGGTCGAGTATGCCAAAGAGGTTCGCATTCCGGTGTATATCCTTGGCGTCGGCGATGCCGAGTTGACGAAGCCGGTGTCGAGCGTCCTCGTCCTCGATCACAGCGGCAGCATGGCGGCGAAGGCCGGCACCAGCGACAACAAGACGAAGATCGAGGCGCTGCGCGACGCCGCCGCGCGCTTTGCCGATCTGATGCGCGACCAGGCCCAGGCGACGCTGTTGCCCTTCAGCAGCCAGGTCGAGTTGCCCGGCGACTTCACCAGCGACAAGCGATTGCTCAAGGACCGCATTCGCAAGCTGCAGCCGGCCGGCGGCACCGCCATCTACGACGCCACCTACCAGGGCATTCAAACGGTGGTGGCCAGCAAGCCGAAGGGCAAGCGTTTCGTGGTCGTCCTGACCGACGGCGTCGATGAGGACCCCGGCAGCAGGCACTCACCGGACGAGGTGATCCAGTTGGCCCGCGACGAGGAGGTGCCGCTCTACCTGCTCGGCCTCGGCAGCAAGGAGGACATCAACGAGGACGTCATGAAGAAGATGGCCAGGGAGACGGGCGGC
>JBBSDR010000444.1:0-6065 GCA_038240465.1 Gemmatales bacterium | reverse complement strand
GCCCCCATACCGTTCATCTTGTCGTAGATGCCCTCGCCGCGCTTCTGCAGGTCGCCCTCGATTTGCAGGGCGGGAAACTTGTTGGGTACGACGCGGACGCGCCAGCCGCGATCGTTGGGATACGAGGTGTGATCGCGGTAGGAGAGGATCTCGCGCGGCGTCTCGCGTTCGCTGCCCTCGCAGAAGGGACACGGCGTACTGGGGTCCTCGGCATGGTCGATGCGGATGGGCAAGGGCCGGCGGGCGCGATCCGTGGCAATGATCACCCAGCGTCCGACGATGGGGTCCTTACGCAGCTCCGGCATCGGCAGGCTCCGCAGATGTTGATCGGCAAATGAGAAGAAGGAGGGAGTCATAGTGATTGATGATTGATGATTGATGAATCCAGGCGACCCGTAATCGGCAATCATCAATCGTCAATCATCATTTCTCGCACAGTCGTTCGTACAGTGACTCGTAACCGGCCGCGCTTCGATCCCAGGACCAGTCCTGAGCCATACACAGCCGCATCAGTTTCCGCCACTCCTCGGGCTGCTCGCGATACAGGTACAAGGCACGCTGCACGGCATCGTAAAACGCCCCGGCCCAGGGGGGATCAAAACGAAAGCCCGTCGCCGTCCCGGCCGCCAGCGTCTCCGGCGTGCAGTCCGTGACAGTGTCCGCCAGTCCACCCGTCGAGCGGACCACCGGCGGCGTCCCATATCTCATACTATACAACTGATTCAGGCCCGAAGGTTCGTACCAGCTCGGCATCAGGAAGATATCCGCGCCCGCCTCGACCAGGTGGGCCAGGCCTTCATCGAAACCGATGTAAAGACCCAGGCGATCGGGATAGAACTGCTGCAAGTCCTGCAAGGCGTTCTGGTGATGCTGGTCTCCCTCGCCCAGAATCACAAGTTGACAGCCTCGATCGAGAAAGCCTGGTATCGTCTTGACGATAAGCTCGATGCCCTTCTGCTCCACGAGCCGAGCTACTACCCCCAGCAGCGGAACGCCCGCGTCCTCAACCAGTCCAAATCGCTGCTGTAGAGCGGCCTTGCAGGCGGGCTTGCCGGGACTCAGGGCATCGGCAGTGTAGTTGGCGGGCAGGTACTTGTCGGTCGCCGGGTCCCAGTCGGTGTAATCGACGCCGTTGACGATGCCGAAGAGCCGGTTGCGCCGTTCCGACAGGATGCCGTTCAGGGCCTCGCCGAAGTAGGGAGTCTGGATCTCGCGCGCATAGGTCGGGCTGACGGTGCCGATCATGTGGCTGAAGACAATGCCGCTCTTGAGGAAGTTCAGCATGTCGTAAAACTCGAGCTGCAGGTAGTTGAACAGCCGCCAGGACAGGCCGGTGTTGTCCATCTCGCCGTGCCAGAATCGGCCCTGGTAGGCGATGTTGTGAATGGTCAGCAGCGTATGGATGTGGCGGAATTTCTCGCGCAGGACGGGGTCTTCGTGGTTCTTGTAGACCTCCTCGAGATAGACGGGAGCCAGGCCGGTCTGCCAGTCGTTGAGGTGGAGGACGTCGGGCCAGAAGTCGAGCAACGGCAGCGCTTCGAGGATCGCCCGGCAGAAGAAGATGAATCGGCGGGCGTTGTCGGGATAGTCCTTCTTTTGGCCGGCGGTCGAGGAGAACTGATAGAGTCCCAGTCCGAGCAGGCGATCGTCGCGGTCGAAGAACTCGGGCTGTTCGACGAGATAGATTGGCACCTCGGAGTGAGGCAGAGTAGACCGCCAGAGCCGGCCTTCAAACTGGCGCGGTCCGATGCCGACGCGAAAGCGATGTTCGGTCGGCGTGACGGGAATCGGACCCGTGCGCGCGCCCCGATAAAGAGGCATCATCACAGCACACTGATGCCCTCGCCGCGCCAGCGCGCGCGGAAGGGAGGCGGCCACGTCCGCGAGTCCGCCCGTCTTGGCAAAGCCGACCACCTCGGAGGCGGCCAGCAGGACCTTGAACTTGCGTGTCGGCTTGTCCCGTATCCGTACTTCGTCCACCGGTTGCCCCGCTCTGATGCCAGGAGAGTGCCTTCCGCAGTTTACAGGGAAAACACCATTCCTGGCAACACGAGCAGTTCCGGCGTGTCACGGACGCGGCGCCCGGCCGAAGACCTGGGTGTAGTAGAATTCGCCATTGGCGCTGCGAGCCACACCAATGCCAATATAAACATAGTCCGCGTTCAAAATGTTCTCGCGATGTCCCTTCGACTCCATCCAGGTCTTCATGACTTCCCTGGGCGGAAACGCCTCGCCGGCAGCGATGTTCTCGCCAATCCAGGGAGACTTGAAGCCGGCCTTTTGCGCCCGCTGATGAGGCTCGACGCCGTCGAGAGTGTGTTCCATTTTCCCCTGCTTGGCCATGTTCTTCGAGTGGTCTCGGGCGGCGCGGAACAGCAGCGGATGCGGCTTGAGCGGGGGCAGTTTCTCCCTGGCGCGTTCGGCGTTGGTCAGATCGAGAACCTGCTTTTCGGCAAGCGATACCTCGAACTTGTCTTCGGGTTTGTCCGCCGCCAGGATACCTCGGCTCACCACGAACAGCAGGGTCAGGATGCCAAATGGAAGTTTCATGATGAACTCCTCAACGAAAGGGACACTTCCCCGGTGCTGGTTTCTCTACTTTAGCTCAGAATGGCGCGGTAGTGCAAGCCTCGCCGCGAGCAGAGGATCGTTCATGTCCATCAGCGTCACGACCTATTACCTCGAGATGAAATCGCCGGATGAACTGCGGCCGAGCCGGACCACGCAAAGCGATGTGGTCTTTGTGCGCGTCAAGCGGCCGATGCCGGAGTTGAACCGCTTCTTCTACACGGCTGTCGGCGGCGACTGGTACTGGACCGATCGCCTGCCCTGGACTTATCAGCGCTGGCTCGATTATGTGCAGCGGCCCGAACTGGAAACCTGGATGCTGACAGTGGCGGGCGTTCCGGCAGGCTATGTCGAACTGGAGTGGCAAGCGGCCGGCGACGTCGAGATCGTGTACTTCGGACTCTTGCCGCCCTTCATCGGTCAGGGACTGGGCGGACATCTTCTGACAGCTGCAGTGGAGCGAGCCTGGCAGCGCGGAGCGCAGCGCGTGTGGTTACACACCTGTACCCTGGATCATCCCAACGCGCTGGCCCACTACCAGGCGCGCGGCTTTCGCTTGTATCATCAGGAGACAGCCCCGGACAGGGAACTGCCGCCCGAACCGACGGGTCCCTGGCCGGGAGCGAACAGGACGCCGGTTTGAGCGAGGTGCAGCCTGGAACCTTCTTTACCCTCCGAGCATGCGGTTGTCGGCAGTCTTCTGGGCCTCGCGGTGTGAGTGGCCGCGGACTGTCGGCTGGATCGAGCGGCTCGGCAAACGACTCGCCGGGACGGAAGCGCCGCGTCAACCGCTACCCTTGTTTGTGCCGGGCCTGTTCTTGCGCAACCTCTTCTTCGACGTCCTCGTGATCCTCTGGGTGCTGCGACGTCTGCTGCCGCCGTACTGACAACGCGATAGCCGCCACTTGCGTCTTGGCGGTTGGCCCGCCAAGCCGCAAGCGGCAGGAGGTCACCCCCAGCCGAGTTCAGAACGCGGCGCGGAAGATCGTTTCAATCGCGTCGGCATCAACCGGACGCGGATTGACGCGCAGAATACGCTTGATCCCGGCCGCCTTCTCAGCGAAGGGACGCAATTGCTCCTCTGTCACGCCGATGTCGCGCAGCCGCGACGGAATGCCGATGTCGGTCCGCAGCCCCTCGACAGCCTCGATGGCCTTGTTCGCCGCCTGGTCGATCGGCAAGCCGCTCACGTCCTCGCCGAGGAACTGAGCGATCTTCGCGAACTCGCGCATCCGCGCCGGCAGGTTGAAGCGCATCACATACGGCAGCAGCAGGCCGTTGCCCGCGCCGTGCGAACAGTGGACCGCGCCGCCGACGGGATACTCCATCGCGTGAACCAGGGCGACGCCGACGTTCGAGAAGGCAAGGCCGGCCATGGTTGCTCCCAGGGCCATGCCCTCACGCGCCTCGCGATTGCTCCCATACGCGACGGCCTGACGCAGATAGCGGCCAATCAGCGTGATGGCTTTTTCCGCCAGCATGTCGCCAAAGGGATGGCGTCCTTGATAGACGCTGCGCTCGCCGGGCGGCAGCGGAAAGGTCGCGTTATCGACGGCGGTGAACGCCTCAATGGCGTGCGTCAGGGCGTCGATGCCGCTGTCGGCGGTGACTTTCGGCGGACACGACACGGTCAACTGCGGATCGACGACGGCGAAACGCGGCCGAAGATAATTGCTCAGAACGCCGACCTTGATGTGATTGTCCCTGTCGGTCAGCACGGCAGCGGCAGAGACCTCGGAGCCGGTGCCGGCCGTCGTCGGCATGCAGATCAGCGGCAGGATCGGGCCGGGGATCTTGTCGTCGCCGATGTGGTCGCGCGGTGTGCCGCCATGAGTGAGGACGACGGCGGTGATCTTGGCAAGGTCCATGTTGCTGCCGCCGCCGAGTCCGAGCAGAGCGTCCGGCTTGAAGCTGCGGGCGCAGGCGATACAGACATCGGCGGCCTTGAGAGATGGCTCCGGTTCGCCGCCGGAGAAGACCTCGACCATGACGCCGGCATCGCTCAGAGGCAGGCGAACCCGTTCGAGCAAGCCGGCGTTGAGGAGGACCGGATCGGTGACAATGAGTACCCGGCGAACACCGAGCCGGCCGGCGACGTCGCCGAGTTGTTCGCAGGCGTTGGAGCCGAATAGCAGCGTGCCAGCGGTGTGAAACGTCCAGGTTTCGCGCATCGGAATGAACTCCGGGAAGATCGCGGTTCCTTGATGTTGTATCAACGCTCGCGGGACTTTGGCCGTGACTGTCGCGGCTGGATGCCCGAGCAAATGGCACGACCGTTGCTATCCTTATCATCAGCGCACCGTTTGCTCATTCTCCATCTCGCGCGGATTGGCGAGATGACGCTTCCATGGGCAGAATGGAAGGAGAATCGGTCCGGTCGCTTGCGGAGGTCACATCATGGGTCAGCGTCGCACCCTAACGGGTTCTCGAATCCTCATCACTGGCGCCTCGCAGGGCATCGGCCGCGCGCTCGCGATTATTGCCGTAAAGCGCGGCGCCAAGGTCCTCGCCGCGGCTCGCAATGAGGAGTTGCTCCGCGAACTGGCCGACGAGGTCGGCAAGACCGGTGGAACGCTGGTGACTGTCGCCGCCGATGTCACCAGCGCCGAGGATCGCCAGAAGATGGTCGATGCCGCGAAGAACCACTTCGGCGGACTCGACGTCCTGATCAACAATGCCGGCATCGGTGCCACCGGCCATCTTGCCGAGGCGTCGCCGGAGCGGCTGCGGAAGATCTTCGAGGTGAACGTCTTCGGCCTGACCGAGACGACGCGCGTCTTCCTGCCGCTCCTGAAGCAGGGAACGAAGCCGGCCATCGTCAACATCTCGTCCATCGCCGGCAAACGCGGCATTCCGGGACGCAGTGAGTATTCCGCGAGCAAGTTCGCCGTGCAGGGCTTCAGCGAGGCGATCCGTGCCGAACTGGGCAAGGACGGCATCGACGTGATTGTTGTCAATCCCGGCCTGACGCAAACGAACTTCTCGAAGAACATGCTCGAACAGAAGGCCCGCGTGCAACTCGATCACCTGCGCGGCATGACGCCCGAACAGGTGGCCGAGGCAACCCTGCGAGCTTTGGAGAAGGGCAAGAACGAGGTGACGCTGACGTTCAAGGGCAAGCTGCTCGTCTTCTTCAGCCGCTTCTTTCCGCGCCTGGTCGATCGCATCGTTCGCCGCAAGGTGGCCAACATCTTCAAGGACGAGATCGAGGAACGCCGCCGGCAACTCGCGCAACCTCAGCCCGCGGAACGCGCAGCCCCTGCCCCGCGTGAAACTGCCTCGTCGGGAGGGTAAACGGGCGGCGTCGAAGACCGCCAAGCCGCCAAGCCGCAAGTGGCAAGATGGTTCGCCTCCAACGCTGGCGTGTGGTATCCTTGTCCAGATGCGCCCGTTATTCAGCGAGGCCGCCGATGGACGAGTCAGTCCATACTCCCGATGCCAGCAGCGCCGTCCTCTTCGAGCGCACCAGTCTGCGCATACCGAGCCGGCCGGAGTGG